>DATLKS010000254.1:0-2330 GCA_035538255.1 Terriglobales bacterium | reverse complement strand
CGGTACCAAGGTCAAATATTGGTATGGTCATTACTACGTCTATGTCATCGATGCCGAAGGCGTGCGCACCCGCGTACACAGGGGCGTCGATCTTGGCGAGAAATCCAAAGTCCGGAAATGGGAAGCGGAAGAAAAGCTGCGTACCATTTGCCGCGGCACCAAGACGGGGAAGCCTACCAGCCTCACCCCGTTCAAAACTTTCACCGAAGATGTTTTCTATTCCGCCAAGAGTGGTTGGTCAGAGATCACCCGGGCTCGATACAAGGACATGTTCGAGAAGCAGATCTTCCCTGCTATCGGAGACAAAGCCCTCGGCGAGATTACGAAGGACGATTGCCAGAAACTTTTTAACCAGCTGGCCAAGGATGATTTCTCTTTCAGCGTCATCGACCACTGCCGGACTTATATCAAAGCAGTCTTTGAGGAAGCGATCGATCAGGACTTGGTAGCGAAGAACCCCGTCCGTAAAACCGAGATGCCGGAGACGCGGCCAACCGACAAAACCGTGCTCCCGATGGAATTGGCGGGCAAGCTACTTGAGAAGCTCGGCCTGCGTGATCGGCTGATTCTTGGAATCGCAACATTCTGCGCGATGCGGCCGAGTGAGATTTTCGGCCTGCTTTGGTCATCCTGGCAGGTAGACAGCTTTATGATTTCGAGTACCGCGGTGCGTGGGAAACTGCGCATGCACAAGGCAAAGACGAAGGGCAGCCTCGCATCAGTAGCCGTTCCAAATTGGATGCTTGAGGAGCTCGCAGCCTGGAAGAAAGAATGCGGAGACAAAGCAAAGCAAGCCGATGCCCTCATGTTTCCCAGCGAGACCGGCGGCCCGCTGTGGCCTGAGAACTGGATCCGCCGAAATGTGAACCCGCATCTGGACGGGCTCAGCATCGATCACATCAACTTCCAAATTTTGCGCCGCAGCTTTGCCACTCACGCGCAGAAGTTCAGCCCGCACGCCAAGGACGTACAGACTCACCTACGGCACGCGGACATCACAACAACGCTGGACGTCTACACACAACCCGTTCCTGAGAGTGTGCGCACACTAGTTAACCGTGTGGCTGAGGAAACCATGAAGAAAGTGGTCGTTCAGTGAAAAGCAAATTTTTCGTGAACACAAATGAACACACACGTTCCGGATGCGTACCGCTAAGTTGTTGGATTTATGGAGCGGGAGACGGGGATCGAACCCGCGACATCCGGCTTGGGAAGCCGACGTTCTACCGCTGAACTACTCCCGCTCAGCAGAGGCTCGCAAGTAATCTTAGCAGGGGTGCTCCCCACATGCCACGCTGTGCGGCAAGTTAAGGTAGTTCCAAAGGAGAAACAATGAAGCCTCCCTTTGTCGGGGCCGCAATGAAGAACTTCGACAGTCTTTCGGAGCGAGAGATTCTCGCATTGGCAATCTCACTGGAAGAAGAAGACGAACGCGTGTACGCGGATTTCGCCGAAGGGCTGCGAGAGTCATATCCGGCGACCGCCGGAATTTTCCAAGCGATGCGCGCCGAAGAGTCCGGACACCGCAATCGGCTGCTGGACCTATATCGGCGAAAGTTCGGAGAGCACATCCCCTTGATTCGACGGCAGGACGTGAAAGGACTCGTGCAGAGAAAGCCCGTGTGGCTGGTTCGTCCGCTGGGCCTGGACGCTGTGCGCAAACAGGCCAGCGCCATCGAAGTGGAGACGCGGCGCTTCTACGAGCGGGCGGCAGCGCGGACGCAGGACGTAAGCATCCGGCAATTGCTCGACAATCTTGCTCAGGAGGAGCGTCAACATGAAGATCGGGCGCAGGAGTTGAGGGTGGAGAAGCTCCAGCCCGAAGTGGTAGAGGACGAGGAGCGTGCTCGTCGGCGGCTGTTTGTCTTGCAGATCGTTCAGCCCGGTCTTGCCGGCCTGATGGACGGCTCCGTCTCCACGCTGGCTCCCGTCTTCGCCGCTGCTTTGGCTACCCGGAACAGTTGGGACGCATTTCTCGTAGGCATGGCTGCTTCCGTCGGAGCCGGGATTAGTATGGGATTCGCCGAAGCGCTCTCAGATGATGGAAGTCTCACTGGACGCGGACATCCGTGGGTTCGCGGACTGGTCTGCGGCGCCATGACCACCCTGGGCGGTATCGGCCACACTCTTCCATTCCTAATACCGAACTTCCATGCGGCTTTTGTTATTTCCTTCGTGGTTGTTCTTATTGAGCTTGGCATCATCACCTGGATACGCCACCGGTACATGGAGACTCCCCCTCTATCCGCGGCGGTGCAGGTGCTGCTTGGCGGCGGCCTGGTCTTCGCGGCAGGCGTCCTGATCGGCAATTCGGGATAGGGAGACCTTGG
>DATLKS010000253.1:0-2190 GCA_035538255.1 Terriglobales bacterium | reverse complement strand
GGCGTTCGATGGGAAATCGGTTGCCGAGCCTGAGCAATCCGGGAGTCAGGATTGCCCAGAGGTTGACTCCCACCATCCAGGACACTAGATAGTGCCACCATGGCGTGGGTTCACGCGAAACGAACTTCTGTGCGATGGCCTGGCTGAAAAAGAAAAGGCCGATCCCCGTCCATACGAGAACGTATAACGCGTATCTTCGGAGACCACGTGTGATAGTGCTACCCATCTGGCCTGTAGCTTACCTCAAGCGCGGGAATCGGCCCACGTTGAATGCTGAGAACCAGTCACTTTCCGGTATCGAGACTGGCAGGGAGCGGAGAACAAAAGGGACGGCCACACCGCCGACGATAGTGGCTTGCTCGACAGGCTCGCCGCGGACCAACGATTCCGGACGCGTCGTCGGCTGTCCGGAAGTAATCCAGATGGGGTGTCGAACGGATCAGTACCGAGAAGTCCTAGGGTTGTATCGGAAGCGCGAAGGGGCAAGGCGCCAGCACGAGCACGGTGTGTTCGCGCGCTTTCGATACAACGACTTGAAGGAAGCCGCCCGCGGTTGCGGCGGACGCGGGCCCTATGCAAATTCAATGGTGTGAAGGAGCAGCGCCGAACTGCGCCGAGGCTATGCCGCAGAGCGCGACACGTGACTGTATGAGTCGGAAGTTGGCTGCTGCGAAAAAGGATCGTGGAGGGCGTGGTCAAAGAAGTTGGAAAAGGAGATTCGTTCCGCGGCAAGACACAGAGGTACGGAGCGGGTCGAAACACGTTTTCGAATTGGAGAACGTCGTTTCATGCCGCAGCCGTGAGCACCGGTGGAGAACGAAGTTGGATTTCAGCAGCGGTGAGTCTTTCGACGACTGTCATCGGCCCACCACACTTGGGGCAAGACCAAAGATCGCTCGGACGGGCGGAGGCGGCCGCTTGCTCGGTTTGCGGTGCCGCACCGAGCAGTTGGAAACAAAGTGGCAAGTTGGTGGCACGTTTGCGATTGGCCAGGAAGCCGAAGTTTCGGATGCGCACGAACCCTTCGGGGAGCAGATGCAACAGGAAGCGGCGCAAAAATTCATCGACAGATAGAGGCAGCGACTTCTGTTTGTTGTTGTGGGCGGAATCGCGCCAACGAAACGTGACCTCTCCGTCAGTAAACGAGACCAGGCGGTGGTTGGAGATGGCCACGCGATGGGTGTAACGGCCCAGATAACGGAGCACATGCTCTGGGCCTCCGAACGGACGTTTCGCGTACACCACCCAGTCCTTTCGGAACAGTGGTCTCAGCCAGGCAGCAAAGGTTTTCGGTTGCGCGAGGAGCTTCAAGTCTCCATGAAAGTTTAGCTTGCCGTCATGAAAGGCACGCTTGAGCGCTTCGTGGAATTTGCCGCGAAAGACTGCACCGAGCACCTCGACGGGAAGAAAGAAATCGTAGCGTGGTTTGATCCAGTGCGTGCCATCGGTGGACAGCCCACCGGCCGGCACCACGCAGTGTACATGCGGGTGAAATTCGAGTTTTTGAGTCCAGCTGTGCAGCACGCTGAAGAAGCCGATTTCCGCACCGAGATGCTGGGGATCACGAGCGACTTCCAGAAGAGTTTCCGCACTGGTGCGAAACAGGAGATCGTAGAGGACCTTCTTGTTCTGCAAGACCAACGGGGCCAAATGACGAGGAAGCGTGAAGACCACATGGACGTAGCGCGTCGGGAGAAGCTCCTTTTGACGCGCTGCGAGCCAGCGATCGCGAGCTCCTGCCTGACACTTCGGGCAGTGCCGATTTCTGCACGAGTTGTAGGAGATGGCGCGATGTCCGCAGCGAGTGCACTCATCGAGATGGCCGCCGAGCGCGGCGGTACGACACCGCGCAATGGCCAGGAGCACTTTGACGTGCTTCCAGGTGATCCACTTACGGCTTCGTTCGATGAATGCGTTTCCCGCAGCTTGTACCAGATCGGCCACCTCGAGCGGTGGCCGACTCATCTACCCTTCCTGCGGTGACCTGTCTTTGAGCTTCAGGGAGTCCAGTGGACTCGCTGTCGCGTTCAGGCGAAGTTCAGAAACATGGAGGTAGTGGTCTGTTCCAGATCGTTATGGCCTAACAGCATCTGGATGTTGCGTAGATCCGCACCGTGTTCCAGCAGGTGCGTTGCAAAGCAATGCCTCAGGGTATGCGGGTGCAGCCGTTTTTGGATGCCCGCTCGCTTG
>DATLKS010000252.1:0-4261 GCA_035538255.1 Terriglobales bacterium | reverse complement strand
ATTGTGCAGGCAATCCCAACTAAATCGAGCTTGCCATGCAGACCAACAAAAGCAGACCAGACAAAAATGGCTTCCCACACTACATGCTCAAAGAAATCTACGAGCAGACGGAAGCTGTGCGTCAAACCATCGAAGCGTGTGTGAATTCAGCCGGGCATATCGCGCTGCCCGGATCGCGAAACAGTGATGAGGATGTAATAACCTTAAGGAAAATCGATATTGCGGCGAGCGGAACCAGCCGGCACGCCGGAATGGCAGGCGAGTTCATGATCGAGCGCATGACCGGCATTTCCGTCGAAGTGGATTTTGCCAGCCAGTATTGCTATCGAGATCCGATCGTGGAGCCTTGCGAGCTGGCCGTCTTCATTTCCCAATCTGGAACGACCGTCGATACGGTTGCGGCTTTGCATGTGGCTCGCGAGAAGGGCGCCAAAACGCTCGCCATATGCAACGTCAAAGACACTCCGCTCACGCGCGATGCCGACGCCATGGTGCTTACCTATGCCGGCATCGAGACCTCCATCGCAGCCACAAAGAGCTTCACGACACAGCTCACTGCCCTCTTTCTATTGGCTGCACATATTGCGCGGGTGCGCGGAAGTTCCGATGCCGCCGTAGATGCCGCGCTGCGCCTGGTGCGCAAGCTGCCTGACGAAATCAAGCGAGTGCTGAAGCAGGACGAGCAGTGTCTGACGCTGGCGCGAGTCTTTTCACACTACGAATCGTTCCTCTTTCTCGGCCGCGACATCGACTATCCCATTGCCTTAGAGGGAGCGCTGAAGCTGAAGGAAGTTTCCTACATCCATGCGGAAGGATATCCCACCGGCGAGATGAAGCATGGCCCCAGCGCGATGATTGACGAAACTCTGCCGCTAGTGGTTCTCGCTACCTGTGACCGCTCAGATTCCGCATCACGTCTTCGCTACGACAAAACCATCTCGAACATTCGCGAGATTGCGGAGCGTGGCACACCGGTGATTGCAATTATCAGCGAAGGCGACAAACAGACGCCAAAGGCAACGCCTCACGTGATCGAAGTGCCAGACGTTCCGGTGTTGCTTCAGCCCATTCTGGAAGTCGTGCCACTACAGCTCTTTGCCTATCACGTGGCGGTCCTCAAGGGCAGAGATGTAGATCAGCCGCGGCATCTGTCGAAGTCGGTGGTCGTCGAGTAGGTATTCACCACGCAGGCACGGAGAACAATGGAGGATGCCTTGAAAAGGCTCCTTCCGGTGAGTTCCGAACATCAATGAACTTCCGTGGCATTAGTGCTCCGCAATGATGCGGCCGACACAGAACAAACTCAGCTTGTTTTTTCTCCGCGTTCTCCGTGGCTCCGTGGTGATGCTTATCGTTCGACGGCCATCGCTACGGAGTTTCCACCACCAAGGCACAGCGCCGCGATTCCTTTATGCGCGTTGCGACGGATTAATTCATAGATCAGCGTAACCAGCACTCGCGCACCGCTCGCTCCAATAGGATGGCCTAGTGCGACCGCCCCGCCATTGACATTCACTTTGTTCATGTCGATGCCGAGTTCGCGGACCACAGCCACCGATTGGACTGAGAACGCTTCGTTAATCTCGTAGAGATCCACCTCGTCTGGTTTCCATCCAGTTTTCTTCCACAAATTGCGGATGCCATCCACCGGCGCCATCATTACCCATTTCGGATCCACGCCGCTCGTTGCTTGAGCCACGATCCGGGCCAGCGGCTGCAGTCCAAGCTCTTTTGCTTTGCGGGCAGTCATTATGACGGTCGCCGCGGCTCCATCGTTGATGGTGGAAGCGTTACCAGCCGTGACTGAACCGTCTTTCTTGAAGACCGGCTTCAGGCCACGGAGGCTCTCAGTGGTCGTGTCCTCACGCGGGCCCTCGTCCTTGTCGAAGATCACCGACGGATCGCCTTTCTTGCGAGCGGGAATTTCAACCGGCATCACCTGCGACTTGAAGCGGCACTCCTTCCATGCCTGCACAGCTTTGCGATGCGAGCTCACGGCAAATTCATCCTGTTCCTCGCGTGTGATTCCGTATTTCTCTGCCACATTCTCGCCGGTCATCCCCATGTGATAGTTGTTGTAAACGTCCCAGAGACCATCGTTCACCATGGAATCGATGATCTGCGAGTTGCCGAGCCGATATCCTTTTCGCGCCTGGGGCAGCAGATAGGGAGCGTTGGTCATAGATTCCATTCCGCCGGCGACTACAATTTCCGCATTCCCAGTTTGAATTCCCTGCGCAGCGAGTCCAACGGCCTTCAGTCCTGATCCGCAGACTTTATTAATCGTGAGTGCAGCTACTTCAGGAGGCAGTCCTCCGTTCAGAGCCGCCTGACGGGCGGGATTCTGCCCAAGACCGGCAGTGATTACATTGCCCATAATGCACTCATCAACGTGCTTGGGATCAAGATGCGCACGCTGCACAACTTCTTTAACCACCATTGCGCCGAGCTGGGGAGCAGAGAAGTCGGTGAGAGAGCCTTGGAATTTGCCGATTGGAGTGCGTACGGCAGCGACAATCACTACATCTTCGAGTGCGGGCGGGAACTCTACTTTACCGATCGGCATCTTGCGGGAACCAATTGCAACTTCATCCATAGCGACCTCTAAATGCGAGTTCCACAATACCGAGGGACAGGAACTATCGCATCATCGTGAGCGTAACCGTTCATTATAAGATGGCTGAAGGCGACCGCCTGATTCACGAGGAGCTTCATTGAGCGACTTCATCTCACCGTCCGAGCCAGCGATTGGGACCATCGCCCAGCCTGCGACAGAACCTCGGCGCGGACCATCAATGTGGCACTACGTCTACACCCTGGCGATTGTTTCCGTAATGGTTTTCATGTCCTTCGCCGGAGCGCACCAGCAAGGTCAGTTCGCGCAGAAGCGCGGGCACTTAATTTTTTACATCCTGACCATGGGGACAGAACTTGTGCTTCTTGGGCTTGCTTACCTGGGAATGCGCTTCTCGCGCATGAAGTTGCGTGAGGTGATCGGAGGACGCTGGAACACAGTCGAAGATTTCCTGCTCGATGTGGCCATCGCGTTCGGCTTCTGGATCGTTTCCTATTTGGTACTCATCGGTTTGGCGCTGGCGATGCATTTGGCAAATCCCGGCGCCATCGACGAGGGAAAGAAGACGATTCAACTTCTGGCTCCGCACGGTGGACTGGAACTCACGCTCTGGATTTGCATGAGTGTAGTTGCAGGCTTCGTGGAGGAGATCGTCTTCCGCGGATATTTCCAGATTCAATTTTCAACTCTGCTAAGAAATGTTTGGGCAGGGATGCTGGCGTCGGCGGCGATCTTCGGACTCTCCCACGCATATGAGGGCCGCCAACGGATGCTTCTCATCTTTGTCTATGGGGCGTTGTTCGGGACACTCGCAATTCTGCGGAAGAGTCTTCGTCCGGGAATGATGGCGCATGCATGGCACGATAGCTTCGAAGGCGTGATCCTTGTTGTGGCTGACAAGCTGGTAAAAAGCGGCGCAATCAAGTGATCACGCATTGATTGCGGATCAATCTTCTCTCGGATTGCCAAATTCTTCGTCACAAATTCCTTCTCACCGCGATTTTTCGTCGAAGGTAGAACTCAAAGAACAACTCGCGTCAACCATTTTTTGCTTGACATCGTTTTTCAATGACTCTATACATTCAACAATTGCAACAAAACATCGTTGCGAACTCGATTGAACAATCGAAAGGGAGAATAGAAAACATGGCAACCAAAAAAGCCTCGAAAAAGAAGTCAGCCTCCAAGAAGAAAAAGTAAGAGCTGACAGGCAAAGCAAAGAAACGGGGGACGCGAAGAGCGTCCCCCAAAGTTTTTTGTGGCGAGCGAAAAATGCCAATCCGGATGCGTTCGGTCCGGTGCTGGTGCGAAATTTCACAATGCACTTTTGGAAGTGAGGATTGAGGCGCTCTGAATTGAAAAAATCGAGAAGCTCAAAATCCAATCAACACCGGGTCAAGGCTGTCCGGATCTACGTTCACAAAATTTAAGGGCTGCGTTTCCGCAGCCCTTCTTCTTTGCTTTCGTAGTCAGCTATGCCGCAGCGATTTTTCTTCTTGAGGCAGCTTTGGAAGCGCTGAGTGGAAGCAGATCTGTTGGGATCTGCCATTCGGTTGCACAACGCTGGCACAGCCAAAACAGCTCTTGGTATCCGGTGGCCGGACTCGTTTTCACGAGCAACTCTCCGGTACCAAAGTAGACGAACTTCATATAGCACGCAGGGTTGACGCATTTCGAGACCATTTG
>DATLKS010000251.1:0-3406 GCA_035538255.1 Terriglobales bacterium | reverse complement strand
TCTGCGCGAGGCGATACAACAGCGGAAAGCCACTCCCGGTGCCATCGCTCGATCTGCCACCGATAGGCCTACAATCGCGTAGTAAGGAGTGTCCAATGAAATGACGATGGCATTCATCTGAGGATGGATGTTGCAGAAGATGTAGCTAACTCCGGTGCGGTCGAACCTGACCGAACGGCTGGCGCCTGATTCGTACAGACCCAAATCGAATCTTTTACCCTCGAATAGCGAGAAAACATTGTGGAAGAACGGGTCCCTATTTGGGAAATCGACCAGCGAGCCTGGAGGCACTACTAACAGATGGGGAGAAAACGACTTGTTTTTCTGCACCAACGCGGCGTGGACTGGCGCTTGTTGAAGCGAGGCGTGCTTGACGGGATCGAGTGGAGTAAGCGAGAGAACTACGCCGCTGGGATCGCCCTTCTGATTATCGGCAGTTACGCGCACTGAAGCTGTTACATCGGATACATGAGCGCGCGGCGCCATGAAAGCAAACGCAAGCAGTGCGTACCACACTCTCTTCATTGGAGAACAGAGAGTTTAAATCATACGAAATGGATTCGCCGTCCGCTTTCCTTGAATACAAGCTGCACTGCCGGTTTCTGCAGGTCTTGCGATGTCACAGCTCGATATTCAACCCGCGGCTCCGATTCAAAACATCAGTCCAATTCCCATCCCGATATTCTCGACCGATGCTTTCGCACTGGTCAACCTGGACGACATGAGATGACGATATTCGAGCGAGAAGAGCAGGTCCGATCGGGGGCGATAAATCACGTTCGTCATTGTAGCGGCATTCCTTCCCAATACGGGATTAAGCGCATATTGGCTCGAAGCAAAGCTTCGTATCTCATTTGAAAAAGGATTATCGAGGCCATACCCGGCATTGAATTGCAGCGTGGGACTCGCTTGAAGACCGGCCTGGGCCCAGCCGCCCTCAGTGTCCAGTCCGCGGACAATCGCTGAAGGGTTCCCCAAGGTATTGGACGAAAGTATGCTCTGTCCACCGCCGCCTCCAAAGCCTCCCAAGGCCTTTCCGCGGTACAGCTCTCCTTTCAGAGCTAGGCGACGCGCAAGCGGAATCTGCCAGTCGGCGGTGGCTGCCCAACCGTTCACCTTGCGGTTGAATCCCCAATCCTGCCGGCTGAAATAGCCTCCAGCGCTGAAGGAAAGCGGTCGGTCTTCATCTTTCAGACTTGACCATCCGATCCGCGCCGAATAGCCGGGCTGTCTTGAAGCCTCTCCCGCCTGGGAAGTCCGATAGGACTGGGAACGGGGTGTTTCACCAGTGAGAGGATCCAACACGCCGGCGGCGACGGAGAGGCGCTGGGCTGCGCCCACATTGAACCAGTGTTGTACCTGGACCTGCGGCACCCACGTCCATAGATTTCCTGCATAGGCGAACTCGGGCTCCGCAAGCGCAATCAGGGAAGTAGGAGACAAAGGCGAAAACATGGGAGCATCCTGTCCTGCTGTGAGAGCAGTGTGGGACCATTCAAGACGCACGTTGCCGGTGCGCAAACGCATCAGGCCGAGCGTTACCCCATTTTCCGTATCGGGAAAGCCGCCGGCAAAATCGGTTCGCAGATCGCCACTCACCTTGGCTCCAGCCCACTCTGGTCCGAAGATTTCCAATCCTATCTGCGATTGCCGCAGACTGCCGGCAAATGAACCGCGTGCATAGGGAGTTCCGGAAGAAATCGCAGTTGCGGGCGTGTCGAGGCTGTCGGGCACTCCGCGATTGCTGAACAAATTCAACATTAGCAGGGCAGAAAGCCGGACGCGGTAGCGAGAGCCACTCTCGATCTTAGTTTGATATTGATCGTCAACTTTGCCCGTGAGAAGGCTGTACTCATCTTCCAGTTTCGCCAGCCGCGCGCTCGCCGAGTCGGGCGCCTGTTGATGATCCGGCTCGGTGCTCGTGGGAGTTGTTCCTTCATTGCTCGCAGCCGCCGTTAGAGGCTTACTTTCAGAGACAGCCTGAAGGCGTCGCTCCAACTCCTGGGTTTCGGCGCGGTAGCGCTCCGATTCGCTCCGCAGCTGGTGGACAGAATCCTGCAGGCGCGCGACCTCTTTTTGAAG
This sequence comes from Terriglobales bacterium, assembly GCA_035538255.1. Classification (GTDB taxonomy): domain Bacteria; phylum Acidobacteriota; class Terriglobia; order Terriglobales; family Acidobacteriaceae; genus Gp1-AA112. The sequence goes on along the minus strand of DATLKS010000251.1, from coordinate 1,324 downwards.
TTGCTGCACGGCTTGCACCAGTTGGGATTCCGAGGAGTTTGAAACTGACGTCTGTTGTCCATTGACTCCACTTGCGAGCAATAGGATGAGGATCGCCCGAGTAGCCGATGCTTTCATGATGCGCACTCCTTCATAGATCACACGCCAGGGCGTCGGTGACCGGGGCTGAGGTCTATACGACTCCCGCAGGTGTACCGCTCGCGAGCTTCTGGGCCTGGTCTGTGGCACGAACCACGGGCAGCACGACGACAATCACAGTGCCTTCCGGAGTACTCTTGTCTACCCGCAAATTGCCACCGTGATCCTGAACGATTTTCTGCGCGATGGTTAGCCCCAAACCTGTCCCGTTCGCCTTACCGTGAGTGAAAAATGGTTCGAAGATTTTCTCGTGGTGAAAATCGGGAATGCCGCGGCCATTGTCGGTAATTCGGATCTCAATCCGCTGATCGCTTTCCCGAACATCAATCAGAATCTTGATTGGTTTTGCGTAAGCGGCTTCACAAGCGTTCAGCAGCAAATTGTGAAACACGCGCTCGAGGCGCTTCACGTCATAGGCGCCCTCCGTTGTTCCGCTGGAGAGTACCTCAATATTCGCGCTTCGAAATTCCGGCCGAATGCGCACGCTCTGGATGGCTGCGTAAATTGCTTCTTCGGGATGAGCTGCACGTAAACGCAGAGACTCGCGAGTTCGGGAAAACTCCAGCAAAGAGTCGATCAGCTCGTTCATTTGCACCACAGCCGTTCTGATCTCCTCGTACAGCTCCTCGCGTTCGGCGATCGCCCGTCGCGAGTCGCTCAGGAACTCGGCGTTGGAGATGATGGCTGATAGATGGTGGCGCAGGTCGTGAGAAATGGAGCTAGCCATGCGGCCAATGGTCGCCAGACGCTCGCTATCAATTAGCTCGCGCTGACTTTCCTGCAGGTCTGCGCGCATGCGGCTGAACGCGGCTGTTAGCTCGGAGACCTCATCTTTGCCGCCGCCACTCAGAGGATATTCGAAATCCGATTTGCCGAGCGCGCGCACGCCGGCCACTAGCGAGCGCAGCGGTTTGGTTATCGTTCGCGAGATGATCCACACAAGCCCAGCTCCGAGGGCGAGAGCTAAGGCTCCAAGTTCTACGACCAGCCGATCGAGATCAGGCAGGAAGCGGGTAGATTGATCGAGAGATTTGAGCACTGTAAGGCGCACGCTCATGGGCGTCGCCGAGAGCTGCACGTCCTCGGCAAGAAACATTTCATCCCCAAGCCGAATCTCCTGGGGACCGTTCGTCGGAGCCGATCTCGCGTTAAATGCAGCTAGCGCTCTTTGCTGCGAGACGGATAG
>DATLKS010000250.1:0-6956 GCA_035538255.1 Terriglobales bacterium | reverse complement strand
AGCAGGGGCGGGCAGATCACGACGATTTAGGAGTGCTAAGGCCAGGTCTTCGCTTAGCGAACCATGACCGGCAGCCGCTATCAGATCTTCAGCGAACACACTCTCGATGAGTTCCTTGAGGGTTGCGCTCGGCCGGGTGACGGACAGAGGCGCCTTGGTCGGAGCTGCACCAAAGGTGGTCATGTCGCCGCATTCTACTCAGTTGTAAGGAAGAATCCTCTAAGGTTTAAAGCTTGTGTTTCGCGCCATCTCCAAAGCTCCCATTACCGGATGTACGGGATCCACATTTACGGAGATGCCAGGCCGTTCGGCGCGAATTGCGTTCACGAACACTTGCCGAATATGCGCCGAATGAACAAATATCCCGCCGGTGAGTGCGATAGACACATTCTCTTTTCCCGGCCAAACTTTGCGAATAACAATGCGCGCGAGCTGGGCAAGTTCGTTTCCGGCGAATGTGAGTATCTCGCGCGCCAAACCGTCACCGTCGTCTGCACAGCGCAATACTTCCGGAACAAGAGAGGCGAAATCGGGCGGTGGATTGGAGTTGGCCATCGAAACGACTTGTTCCAGCGTATCCAGTCGCCATGCCCGCATAACCGCTGGGAGCAGATTGGTCATGCGCCCTGAGTCATGCGCTCGCATAGCTTGGGCGACAGCGGTGCGTCCAATCCAGAAACCCGATCCCTCATCGGAGATGATTGGACCCCACCCTCCCGCGCGACCTGCTTCACCGCGCTCGTTGATGCCGAGCACGTTGGAGCCAGTGCCGGCGATCACCAGTACTCCTGGACCGCCCTGAAACGCCGCATAATGCGCGATTTGCGCGTCATTTACGACAATGATCTCACCAGCTACAAGCTGCTTCAGAACCGCATGTGTCCATTCCCTGACTTCAGGAATGGTGGAACCTGCAATACCAATACAGACACGGCTAAGCTCCCGACAGCTTATTCCGGCCTGCTCGCAAGCCGTCCGAATTGCACAGTCAAGAGCCTCCCCGGCAGCCGTCTTACCGACTTTCTTGATCTTGATCGTGCTCGCAGTGCTGGTACCGAGGATCTGCCGTTCGTCGCCGATGGCGCACTCCGTCTTCGTTCCACCACCATCGATTCCGAGAAAAAACGCCACGGAGCTAGTTCTATCACGGCACTTCCATGGTTCCGCTTGGCGAGATCAGGCCGATACGGTGCCCTTTGGCCTCAAGCTCTATTGAGGTAATAAATGTCTGACTCAGTAACCTTGTTTTGAGGTACTTACCTTGACCTTCCACACAGAAAAGCTCATTTCGACCATGTGAATTCCTATTGATTTTCATCCCCGAGTAGGTGATGATGCGCACACTACCCCCGCCAAACAAAATTACTACTCCATCAAGAGAGAGCAATGAGAGATATCTACGACGTCATCCGTCAAAAGGAAGCCGATCTGGAGCGCGTTCAACGCGAGATCGACGCCTTGCGGCTCAGCGCCAAGTTGCTTGAGGACAGTGCTCGCGTAGCAACGCCTGCACCCGTTCCCGCCTATACCGCGAATCAGCCCAAACCACAATCTTCGACACCCGCTGCAGCCACGCCCAACACGTGGGCTTCCGCCAAGCAGTTTCCATAAGATCGTCGAGGACTGATATTTGATGGGCACCACCGTAGAACTCAGCCGTATCGCGTATGCAGGCAAGGAGCAGCGCCTCTCCGCCAGGAAACGTGTCTCGCAACCGATTCCGATCGACTTGGCGCCTGGGCAAAAAGTGTGGCTTTATGACGTAGGAGAAGCCGGCGTCGGTGTTTCAGGCACTACGCATCTTGAGTCGGGCACCCGTGCGAAAGTGCAGTTCCGTTTTCCCGATACTGACGCAAGTATTAGTGCGGACGGCATTGTTGCCTGGAGCGATGCCTTCGGGCGCAGCGGCATCCATTTCGCTGAAATCCAGCCGAATGTCTGTGCCACTCTGAGGAATTGGCTGGCGTCAGGTTCCACAGTCACGCCGGTAGAGACGGGCGAAGCCGTACAACATGATTCCGCTCTCGCGGCCCAGATCTCGTGCTTGGGAGAGATCGCCGATCTACAAGCGGCAATTTCAGCACAACGGCTTGATCGTGATGCCGCTTTGGATTTAATTGTCAGGCGAATGGCGGAGCTCACCCGAGCTAGCGGAGCAGCTATCGCGCTGCGTGAGCAACAGGATGTTATTTGCCGCGCGAGCTTCGGCAACGCTCCCGATGTCGGCGTGAAGCTCTCGGCAACTTCACTATCTGGTGAGTGCCTGCAGAGCGGCAATCTTGTTCAGCTCCACGATTCAGAGACGGATTCCCGAGTCGATCCTGAAATCTATCGGCAATTGAATTTCAGATCGCTCTTGATACTCCCCGTCGTAGCTGGAGCCAACAGAATAGGTATTGCAGAGGTCCTTTCTTCGAATCCGCGCAATTTCAAAGGCGGAGACATCCTGGTTGTAAGTTTGCTAGCCGATCTCATCGCCACCATCGCAGCGCTCCCGGCAGATGCCGAAGCTAACGAACCACCTGATCGTATGGTGTTTGTCGGCATTGAGGATGTTCCCGCGACAGTTAATGACACGCTGGAGGAGGGGGCTTCGTCGCTTCCCGCCTATCAAGATTTCGTTGACAACTGGATATCGGAAACCTCGGCTACTGCAGAATCCGGCACGGATGTGCCATTGCAGGTCTCGAAAGAGGGGCTGTCGAGTGCTCCGCCTGCGGTTGAGGATTCGGTTCCGCAAGGCGCTGAGGCGCCGCCATCCGCTTCTCCCTTACAGGCTGCCGGCTCGCAGAGAAAGACTGCGGCCGCTGTTCTTGCAATTGAGCGGGCCGCTCCCGCTGCGATTAGGCTCCAGCCGAGGGGAAAGAGATTTCATGCTGTGCCTGTGGGACTCGCGGGTGCGGTCTTGCTGGCGCTGGCTGTCTGGCTGACCAGTTATCTCCTTCACAGGAGTGCCGCTCATGGTGCAGGTACTAATGCTATCCCTGCAGGCACCAGCATGGTGACTCCGCCGCCTGTTACCTCGTCATCTCCAGCGGCTCCCGCCAGTGCTCCGACATCCGTTGTCGCGAACGCACCAGTGCCCAAGTCTTCCAAACCTTCTCCTGGTGTGGCGCCAGGACGTTCATCTTCCCGCTCCAATTCCGCAGTTGAACACGAACTCGAGGTGATACAAACAAATCGCACTTCGATGCAGCAGCCGGCTACGACCGAAGCCGCGCCGGATGCGCCCGCGATTAGTCAGTTATCCTCGCGCTCTGCCGGAGAACTACCCGCCGCGATTATCGCCGCCAAGACACCAACTCCAGGACTCGGATTGCTTCAGTCGCAAGGGGTTGTTGAAGGCAAGCTGATCAAGAAGATTCTGCCAAGATATCCCGAAATGGCACGACACGCCGGAGTTACTGGAGATGTAGTTCTTTCCGGCACCATAGGAACAGATGGAAGGCTGAAGAATCTCAAGGTTCTCAGCGGCAGCCCAATGCTCCGTGAAGAAGCGCTTGCCGCCGCCAGGCAGTGGCAATACTCGCCCTACATGCTCGGAGGCAAAGCTGTGGAGACTGAAACCCATATCACCATCAGCTTCCATCGCTGAGGAACCTGCAACACTCAAGATCGTCGAACGCCCCGAATCCATCCATAACCCCGTCGGTCCGCGCACTCGTCCATCTACACGTCGCATAAATCAGCAGCGGCTCGAAGAGCACGCAACGGATCGCCAACAGGAACGAACTCATGAGCCACGTAGCCGCGAAATCCCGTATCGGCGATAGCGCGCATAACTGCATCCCACTGAACCTCCTGCATGTTGTTCAGTTCGTGTCGTCCCGGAACGCCGCCAGTATGGAAATGGCCGAGCCACTGAATGTTGCGCCTGATCGTGTCGATGAGATCGCCTTCCATGATCTGCATGTGGTAGATGTCGTACAGCAGCTTCACGTTCGGTGAGTTAACTTCGCTGGTGACGCGCACTCCCCAGGCAGTGTGATCGCACATGTAATCGGGATGATTCACCTTGCTGTTGAGGAGTTCCATGCAGATGGTCACGCCATGATCCTCTGCGATACGCTTCACGCGATTGAGGCCGCCAATCGTGTTTTTCGCGCCGACGTCGTCGGACATTCCACCGCGATTGCCGGAAAAGGTGATCACATTCGGCACGCCTGCCTGTGCCGCTTTGGGAATGTTCGTGCGGAATGCCTGTTCGATTGACGCGTGATTCTCCGTCCGATTTAATGCGTTCGGAATCTCTCCACCGCCCGCATATCCCATGGTGCACATGAGCCCATAGCGGCGAGGCACTTCGTACTCGTCTGGCGGGAGAAGATCGACGCCCTTAAGACCGATTTTCGCTGCATATGCGCAGAGCTGATCGAGGGGAATCTCACGATAGCACCAGCGGCTGACCGACTGGCGAATGCGTCCTTGGCGAGCGGGCAGTGGAAGGTCAGAATCGGAGAAGACTGATGGCACTCCCATTGCAGCAATACCGCTGGCGGAGGACATGAGCAGCGAACGTCGAGTGACTGTTCCCATCGTCAGGCACTGAGTTCAAGAACGGCACAGTTGTTCCAATTTGGGCCCATACCTGTTTCTGCCTGCTACATGGTCTGCAGGGTCCCGCGCATAAATCCGAACGACTCTGCCATGCCGGGCACCGGGTCCTTCGGCTCGACTTCATATTCCAATTGCACTTCCTGCTTATAACCTGAGCGCACCAACTCTCGCAGCAGCGCGATGATCGGCAGCACTCCAGTGCCCACCGGGACGCCTTTCGCATCCACACGGTCGGAATCAAGATCTTTGAAGTGCATGCTATAGAGACGGTCGAAGGTTTTCTTGACGTCATCGACGAGGTCCTCGTGCATGCGGAAAGTGTGACCGATATCCATGCAGACGCCGATGCGATGATCGAGTCCCTTTATAGCGTCATAGATTTGCAGCGGAGACGGAAAGCGCTGGTCGTTTGGCCCATGGTTGTGGATAGCTGCTTTCAGGTCGTAATCGCGGATGACTTTATCCAGCAGCGGCAACATCTCACGATTCACGCCAATCACTGCAACCGGCGCCCCGAGGTCACGCACGTAGTCAAAGGCTTGATGCATCTGTGTCTCGTCGTTTTTGAGATAGATCACGCCGCAGCTTGTGATCGACAGCCCTAAATCCTCCGCTTGCTGGCGTACCTGCTTCCGTTGATCCGTCGTGGATGTTAGAGGAAGATGGACTTCCTTCAGAGACAGGTAATGCACGCCCAGCCGCTTAATGTCCTGCAGCGCTTCTGTTAGTGGAACTGAGCGCAAAGAGTAAGAGCACGCGCCCACGCGCAAACCGTGGAATTGCTTGTCGTCGCCGCCAGAGGGAGCTTGCGCGAAGGAAGCGAGGGGACGTATCACACTACATGCCGCGCTCAGTGCGGCTGATTTCAGGACGGAACGACGAGTGACGCTCATGAGTCCTCCAGAGTCGGATCGATAAGCAAGACAAGTTTATGAAGAACAGCGAAGTATCATCGCATAAGTGCGGGCTGCGCAGGCGCTGTTTCACATGGCAGAACAAATGCGCATCACGTCTCAGCCAGCTATACTTATGCGCGCTCGTGGAAGCAATACTAGAAAACGGGGTTCATTATGGATATGGATCGGCGGGACTTCATTAAGACTGCTGGGAAAGCGGTAACTGCGGGCGCAGCAACTCTGGCGCTCGGGGGGAAGGTTTTGGGCGCGAACGATCGCGTGCGCGTGGCGATTTGCGGATTGCGCGGCCGGGGCAACGATCATCTGCGCGGCTTCACGCACGTTCCGGGAACGGCAGTCGCCGCGTTCTGTGACATCGATGACAGCATTTTGAGCAAGCGCCTCGCGGATATCCAGAAACTCGGGATGGCAAAGCCAAAGACCTACGTCGATGTTCGCAAACTGCTTGAGGACAAAGATATCGACGCCATTTCTATCGCTACGCCCAACCATTGGCACTCTCTGATGGCCATTTGGGCCTGCCAAGCTGGAAAAGATGTTTACGTCGAAAAACCGTGCTCTCACAACACCTTCGAAGGACGCGAACTGGTGAAAGCAGTGAAGAAGTACAATCGCATCTGCCAGCACGGTAGTCAGTCGCGGTCCAATCCGGGAATGATCGAAGGCATTAAGCATGTGCAGAATGGCACGATTGGCGACGTCTATCTTGCTCGCGCGCTTTGCTACAAATGGCGCCCAAGCATCGGACACGCTGCGCAAGAGCCAGTCCCCGCCGGAGTCAATTACGACCTGTGGACTGGTCCCGCGCCGTTGAAGCCGTTCACGCGGAACCGCTTCCACTATAACTGGCACTGGATTTGGGACACCGGCAACGGCGAGATCGGCAATCAGGCCATTCACGAAATCGACATCGCGCGCTGGGGACTCGGTGTTCGCTTCCCTACCCTGGTATCGGCAACAGGCGGACACTTCATGTTTGACGACGATCAGGAGACGCCGAACGTCCTCAACGCGACTTACTACTTCGACTCCGCCGATGGCAAACGCAAGATGATGGAGGTCGAAGTCCGTCACTGGATCACGAACCATGAGGCCGAGATCGGCACCGGCGCTTACGGAAGCTCCGGTGTTCCCGCTGCGGGACTGAGCGCTCGCGCCGGAAAAGGCGGCGGGCCCGATAGGCAAGCGTCTCTAGGCCCGAAGGACGCGAAGACTACCGCCATCGGGAATCTCTTTTATGGTTCAAACGGCTATCTCGGCATCGACGGATACGACGCATACAAGACTTGGCTGGGCGATCAAGCCCAACCAGGGCCGTCAGGCAAGGCCTCCGGCGACCATTATGCGAACTTTATCGATTGCGTCCGCAGCCGCCGCGCGGAGGATATCCACTCGCCGATTGAAGAAGCTCACCTGTCGACGACGCTAGTCCACCTGGCGAACGCCTCTTACCGTCTCGGACGAACCCTAAAATTCGACCCC
>DATLKS010000249.1:0-2156 GCA_035538255.1 Terriglobales bacterium | reverse complement strand
GATTATTTTCAAGCAACTTCGTCTGTCCTGTGACCTGAAGCACCAACTTCGTTGTCCGGTGAAATTCGTCTTCAAGAACCTTGAACACGCGCTCGCGAATTTGTTGCTCCGCCACCAGGGTGGAATAGAGGCGCGCGATGTTGAAGTCCGCCTTGGCCAGTCCCATCTCGACGTTTCCTAGCAGGTCGTTAAACAGAGGAAACTGCTCGAACATGCGGCGCAGCGTCTCCAGTCCGCCCGGTTTTTTCAGGAACTGCCCCAGCGCGTGTCCCACGCCGAACCACGCCGGCAGCAGGCAGCGGCTCTGCATCCAGCCGAAGACCCACGGGATCGCGCGCAGATCTTCGAGACTCTTAGTTGGTTTTCGTTTAGCAGGACGCGAACCGATCTTCACGTTTTGCAGCTCGCCCACCGGAGTGGACTGCTCGAAGTACAGGGGAATGTCAGGATTCTCCGCGATGTTCTTGCGATAAAACGTGAATGCCGCCTGCGAGAGCTCCTCCATCGGCTCCTGCCATTGCACATCCTCGCCTTCTTTGGGACCATTTGGACGCACCAGCGCCTCGAGCGACGCCGCTACCATAAGTTCGAGAGACCGCTCAGCCAGGATCGGCTCCGCATACTTCCAGTTCAGGACTTCTCCCTGTTCAGTGATCTTGAAATGGCCGGTAAATGCTCCCACAGGCTGCGCGACCATGGCGCGATGGGTGGGACCACCACCCCGTCCGACGGTACCACCGCGTCCGTGGAAGATGGTCAGATGTACGTTGCATTCCCGCGCGACACCATGCAATTCGTGATGCGCTTTATAGATCTCCCACAGGCTCGTGAGCATGCCCCCGTCTTTATTGCTGTCGGAGTAGCCCAGCATGATCTCCTGCCGGCGCTGCCATGAGTCGAGCAGCGGAGCATAAACAGAAGACCTCCAAAGCTCGCGGCAGATCGCCGGGCAGGCGCGCAAGTCCTGAATCGACTCAAACAGCGGAACCGGCATCAGGCCAGGATCATCGTCTTTCGCCGCGACGTGCACGCCACAAATCGCGGCCAGCCGGATCACGTTGAAGACATCCTGCGCCGATGTTGCTCCGCTAATGATGTACGTGCGAATCGCGCTCCGGGGATACCGGCGCTTCAGGTCGGCGACAGCTCGCATGGTGTCGAGCACGAGCTGCGTGTTCTCAGAGGTAGCCGCCAGTTGCTCAGTCGTTCCGGCGCTCAGATCCTTCACCGCTTCGATGTGCAGCTTGGCATGCTGGCGAACATCGAGCGTGTGCAGATGAAAGCCAAAGCTTTCAATCGTGATCAGCAGCGGATCGAGCAATTCCTCGGCAATTCGTCCACCGCAATTTTCTGCCAGGCTCTCACGCATCCACCGCAAGTCGCGGATCAACTCCTGCGGCCCGACATAGGCACCCTGGACGCCGTCGTTCTTCGCCGCGCGTGTGAGCCGCTCCAGAACGTACAGCAGTAAGTGACGGTAAGCCTCGGTCTCGGAATATGTAAGCGCGCGGGTATGCACATCCGGGAACTCGGCTGCGTATCGCTGCAGAGCATTTTTCAGGCTGGCCGATATTCCACTAATGCTGGTCGCAGGGCTCAACAGGACAATCAGTTCACGAATGTTCTGCAGGTAATACTCGAAGATCAAGTCGCGCGCCAGTTGCAATGCCTGCTGAGTGCTTGAGACGGTCACGAAGGGATTGCCGTCGCGGTCGCCGCCTATCCAGGAGCCGAAGGAGATCATGCTGGGCAGTTCCGAAGCGCGGAGCCTGGAACCATATTCTGCGTTCAACGCATGCGCGATGTCCTCATACACCTCGGAGACGCTGCGGATGAGACTCACGCGGTAGTAGTCCAGTCCCATTTTGATCTCATCGCGGACCGTCGGCGTTCGCCGCCGCACCTCGTCGCTCTGCCACAAGCCCGTGATCTCCGAAGCAATTTCCGCCGCGACTCTCTCCACGGTTTCGTCAGTAAGCGGAGCCGCGTCGAGCGTTTCGAGTAAGCGGGAGAGGCGCTCGCGCTTCATGAGAACTGTGCGTCGGGCGATCTCGGTTGGATGTGCGGTGAAGACGGGAACTGCGCAAATGCTTCGTAGGGCCTCAAGAGTCTGCTGCAGAGTAACACCGGCCGCCTTGAAGCGACGGAATGTGCCG
>DATLKS010000248.1:0-2843 GCA_035538255.1 Terriglobales bacterium | reverse complement strand
AACGGTCATTCGCGATCGGCTCGGAGTGCCGCATATCCACGCCGCGTCATTCGACGATCTCTTATTTGCGCAGGGCTTCGTCACCGCGCAGGACCGCCTCTGGCAAATGGATGTGAGCCGCCGACTGGCTGCCGGCGAGCTTGCCGAAGTACTGGGTCCCACCTTGCTCAGGCACGACCGGCAGCAACGTTATCTTCAAATCCGCGAGGCATGCGGGCGCGCCGTTACCACACTCGATCCGCAGCAACGGCATTTGCTCGAAGTCTATGCCGCTGGAGTGAACGCGTTCATCGAACGCACCCGCGATCATCTGCCTTTGGAGTTTCGGTTGCTGCGCTATTCGCCGCGGCCGTGGCGCGTCGAGGATTCCCTGCTCATCGGCGCGAACATGCACCAAATGCTCAACACGCAGTTCGATCTTGAATTAAAGCGGGAAAAGGTCATTGCCCATTTGACGCAGCTTGAGGTGGCTGATCTCTACCCAGCCACATCCTGGCGCGATCTGCCGCCGGCTAAACAGGCGAAGCCGGGGCTTGATGAGCAGGCTCCCACGAAGGGCAGTTCCGGTTCAGAGGACGAGAAGGAAAGGGAGCAGACGACACGAACTCAGACGTCCGCCCTGCTTACCACCTTTGCGCCGCAGCGATGCGATATGTGTGTTCCCGGCTCAAACAACTGGGTCGTTTCGGGAGATCACACCAGCAGCGGAAAGCCACTGCTGTCGAACGACATGCACCTCGACCATTCGATTCCCGATCCCTGGTACGAGGCTCATCTCATCAAGGGCGATGGTCAAGATTTCGACGTCGCGGGAGTTACTCTGCCTGGCTTGCCGTTAGTCATCGTCGGACATAACCGGCATATTGCCTGGGGCTTCACCAACCTCGGACCCGATGTACAGGATCTGTTCATCGAGCAGCTCAATGCTAACGGAGAGGTAGCAACCCCGCAGGGTTGGCGGCCTCCAGTCAAAGCTCATGAAGTCGTTCACGTCAAGAATCAGGCTGACGACGTATTCGACGTGCTCATTACGCGTCACGGCCCCATCATTACGCCGATTCTCAAGAATGAAGCCCGCCAGCTCGCGCTGCAGTGGACGATGTACGACTCGAGCACGCTTGTGATTCCCTTTTTGGAAATAGACTCCGCGCGGAATTGGCAGGAGTTTCGCGCAGCGCTCTCAAAATTCGGTGGACCAGCGCAAAACGTTGTCTACGCCGACGTGAACGGCCATATTGGATATCAGGCGACCGGGAAGATTCCTATTCGTGCTTCAGGAGATGGACTGCTTCCGCAATCTGGCGCGGACGCTACGCACGATTGGACGGGTTACATACCCTTCGATCGGCTTCCCAATGTTTACGATCCTGCCTCGGGAATTCTCGCAACGGCGAATGGGCGCATCACGCCCGATGGATATCCTCACCTGCTGGCGAATATCTGGTGGGCACCGTACCGCACATCGCGCATCGTTCATTTGCTAAATGGAGCTGAGCGATTCAGCGCCACTGACATGCTAGCGATCCAGACCGATGTTACGTCGGAGCTGGAACGCTTCTTTTGCGACCGTTTCGTCTATGCGGTTGATCACGCCAAAAATGTGCCGGGACGCGTACGCCTGGCGGCGGAGATTATGCGCGGCTGGGACGGGCGAATGGACAAAGAGAGCGCCGCTGCTTCCATCGCGTACTGGAGCCGGCGCAACCTCATGAAGCTGTTGCTCATGCCCAAATTGGGCGACGACTTTGACAATTACGACTGGGGACTCTCCGGGCCGGCACTCGAGAACATCGTTACTCACCGTCTGACCCGGTGGTTGCCAAAAGGTTACACATCCTACGACGATCTGCTGGTGGCCGCCGTACAGAAGGCGGTTGACTCCGATCGCGCGCCGAAGGACTTGCGCAGATGGCACTGGGGCAAGCAGTTTCCGGTTGAAGTGCAGCATCCCGTGTTTGCGTCGGTTCCTCTGCTGCGGCTCTTCACCGGGACTGGGTTCCATTGGCAGTCGGGTAGTGGGAGTACGGTAAAGCAGGTCGGGGCTGGCTTTGGCCCATCGGAGCGTCTGACAGTTGATTTTTCGAATCTTGACCATTCGACGCTGAACATCGTGATTGGCCAGTCCGGGCATCTGCTGAGTCCTCACTACAAAGACCAGTTTTCCGCCTGGTATAACGACTCGACATTTCAGCTCCCCTTCACGGAAGCTGCGATTAACACTGCCGCCGAACACCGGCTGACGCTGCAGCCGTCGCACTAGGGCCGCTCTCCCGGCCGAAAATCTGCGGTAAATTACCGCTAACAGAGAGAAAACAGGAGTTTTCAGCCTCAAGCAAGCTGCCCGTCTGACCTCCTGCTGTTATTTCAGTGATGCGCGTTACCAAAGAACACTGTCCATGAGGACAATACCGCCCTAGACTTTGGTGCAAATGAAAGCCCCACTTTGTCTAGCTCTCTTCTTGGTCATCGCGAGTTATTGCGCTTTCGGCCAAATCCAGGATGGCACGGTAGCCGGCCGAGCTACCGTAAAATCGCCAATCACCGAAGCTCCATCGCTGCAAGCGCCTTCGATTGGCATCTTGCTCGCCAGCGGCGCAGCGGTATCTGATCCGGTTGTCGCCGCTACAGCGAATGAGAAGTTGTTGTTGCGGACCGCGCTAGTCTCGCCGGCTCCGGCCAAGCGAGAAGCCTCCGGCCGCCAGCGGGAGGCGTTTTACGCCTTGATGGCTGCCGAGCACGGAGCCGCATTGCTCGACGCCTGGTCAACTCGCCAGGTACTCCGTGCAGGCGGACGCGAGCTTGATCCACTCGTTCGCCCTTTTGCTCATTCGCCAACCTTGTAT
>DATLKS010000247.1:0-2281 GCA_035538255.1 Terriglobales bacterium | reverse complement strand
AGCTTCGTAGAGTTGCCGATTGTCTCCGGTCCTAACGGACGCGACGTAACGCCGCCCCAGCGGCATCAATTCCCTTAGACTCTCTCACAAAGTAGTCCGCCGCTTGTCAAATCGAAACATTCTCCATATTCTCAACGAACCAGATCAGTCTGCCTGGAAACTGCAGTCTTAGTACTCAGGAAATCAGGGCAACAAATATTTGGATGACTTCGAAGCCGATCTTCCTACACCGCACGATCAGGATCACTGTTTTCTGCCTCTTTGTTGCTGGGCTTTTGACGACGAGCGACGCCCATGCCGGTGAACGCTTTCAGGTGTTGACGCGCGCATACAACAATCAGCGTACGGCCGCGAATCTCTCGGAGAAAAAGCTAAAGCCATCGAACATCAACACGGCTCATTTTGGGAAGCTCTTCATGCTTCCCGTCGACGACCAGATCTACGCCGGGCTGCTGTACGCGTCAGACATCAGTATTGGTGGACGTAAGCACAACGTGCTTTATGTCGCCACGGTGAACAACAGTCTCTACGCCTTCGATGCCGACAAGCTGAGCAGCCCGCTGTGGTACCGCAACTTCAATGGCAGCGGCCGTCCGACGATGAATACTGAAGTCGGCCAGGCGTGCCGGATTTATCACGATTTCATTGGCAATATCGGCATCATTGGGACCCCGGTGATTGGTCCAGATCAGACGACGTATTTCGTTACTCGCACGGTTGAAACAACTGGAACCGTGCAGCGCCTGCACGCGATCGATATTGCCACTGGTGAAGAACGCCCGAACAGTCCTCGAGTGATCGAGGCCAGCGTACCCGGAAAGGGAGACGACTCGAACGGCTCTACGGTTCGCTTCAATCCGTTGACCGAGAATCAGCGGCCCGCGCTCGCCCTGAATGACGGAGTTGTGTATATCGGATGGGCATCGTTCTGCGATACGCGTCCGTATCACGGCTGGCTGATGTCCTATGATGCGAAGTCCCTTCAGCAGCTTGGAGTTTTCAATGCGTCGCCAAACGGAAACATGGCGGGAATCTGGATGTCAGGGGCAGCGCCGGCGATTGACTCAGCGGGAAACATCTATTTTTCAACCGGAAACGGCACTTACGACAATGCAGGCGATTTCGGCGAATCGCTGGTGAAGCTCGAAGCGAAGACGCTGCGCGTCCTCGATTACTTCACGCCGTCGAACTTCAATACGCTTAATGATTTCGATCTCGATTTCGGTACTCAGGGACCGACGATACTTCCCGGCACCAATCTTCTCGTTATTGGCGGCAAGGAAGGGAAGATGTATGTCGTCGATACTACGAAAATGGGTGGACAAGCGCCGGGCGACATTCAGATTCCGCAAGTGGTCCAGGCCGTGGACCCGACGGTTAGACCGATCATCTCGCATCACATGCACAACGCTATTCCTGTATGGCGCAGTTCAGAGGGAACGAATGTGTATGTCTGGGGCGAAAGCGATTTTCCTCGAATCTTTCGACTTGACGGTTCCGGCCGAAAATTCGCAGTGCCTGCGGCAGCAGTCGGTTCCACTCTGGCTCCCAGCGGAATGCCCGGCGGTATGATGACCGTTTCCTCAGATGCCTCCCATTCCGGGACAGGAATTCTCTGGTCAACTCTGCCGCGCGCTGGTGACGCCAATCAGATGACGGTTCCAGGCGATCTCTACGCGTTCGATGCCGAAAATCTCAAGCTGCTGTGGTCGAGCGAGGCTCCGGGTGACGATCCGCTGAACTTTGCAAAAGGCAGTCCGCCCATCGTGGCGAATGGCAAAGTGTACGTCGCTTCAATCTCGAACTTCGTTTCCGTTTATGGCCTGAGAAAGCGTGCCGCGAAGTCACAGAACTTAGCTTTGCACGCGCATGTCAGCGGAAGCGCGCCTTGCGATCCGAATCAGAACCCGGAAAAAGCAGTGAATGGCAGCGCCGAGGCTGGTCCGTCTGACAAGTGGTGTTCCTCTGCTCCCAATCCAGTTCTGCAGGTGGATCTAGGGCAGACTGAAAACGTTGGTCGCTTTGTCATCGAGCACGCCGGAGCCGGAGGCGATGACTTCAACCTCAACACTCGCGACTTCAACATCCAGGTGAGCACAGACGGAGCAAACTTCCAAACCGTGGCGAGCGTAAGTGGGAATATCCAGAGCATCACTACTCACGACATCCCATCAACACCAGCGCGCTTTGTGCGTCTGAACGTTGTGACGCGTGATGGGGCGCCGCCTCTAGCGAATATTTATGAATTTCAGGTCTTCGCCGGCGATGGTCCGGGCGCTCT
>DATLKS010000246.1:0-1770 GCA_035538255.1 Terriglobales bacterium | reverse complement strand
GATCTGGTACGAGATCGACTGGTTCGAGCGGAACCTGCCGGTACCGAAGCCGCGCAAGGACGCTGTCTGCGTGAAGTCGCGTGGGTACTGGTACCCGGACGGCATCTGCTGGTTCGTGGCCGAAGCACGCGAGACGATCACACACGCGTTCGTTCTTGCGTCCTTGCTCCGCGAACTCGGAGTGCCGGTGCGCAAGGTAGCAACGCGCCGTCCCGGTACGGTCCTGTACCGCGACCCGTGGCAGATCGTGGCGAAGCCAATTGAGGCGACCCCGACGGTCTGGTGCTGAAAGGTGGGGCGGAGCTTCGGCTCCGTCCCGTCGAAACTTGAAGGAGAATGAAAATGAAGACGTTCGATCACGACCACCTGCCCTGCTTTCGAGCGGACGTCGAAGCGGCGTAAGGGCTTCCCGAGCGAAACGCGCGTCAAGCGCGGGCTGCGCTTCGTGCGCGCTGGCCAGAAAGAGCTGATCGAAAAGCTGGGCCGCAATGACCTATGTCCGTGTGGTTCGGGGAAGAGATTTCAAGCGCTGCTGCATGCACTCCGGCCGGTTTCGATGGCGCCGAGCGGTATCATTATTGGAGGTAGTAGCAAGTGCCGCTCGGGCGCTAGCGCCACTGCCCCAGGCAATGCGAATGGACATCAAGTTACCTGCTGTGCAAGCTCTTGCCATGAGATCAGCTCTGTCTCTGCTCGTGTGCGTGCTGTTGTCGTTCCCGGCGATTGCGGGAGCAGCGGAGAGAGGTACGACTGTTGACGAGGTGCGGTTTCGTCGCTGGCTTACGCATTATCTGAAGAATGATCCCGACGACGACCATCTGCAGAATCTTGTTTACGGCTACGCGCTCGTCGATCTGAATGGCGATCAGCGCAATGAAGCCGTGGTTTGGGCAAGAGATGGTCGCGCTTGCGGCACCGGTGGATGCGATCTTCAGGTATTCGTGCATGGGAAGTCTGGCTGGCGACTGTTCTCAAGCACGACCATAACTCGACCGCCCATCATGCTCTTGGCGAGCCGGCACCACGGCTGGCGTGGCCTAGCCGCTTGGCAGGCAGGGGGTGGAATTAAGAGCCCTTATGAGGGAGTGCTGCGATTCAATGGCAAGGGGTACGCCCTAGTGGAGCCAAGTGACTGGACCGGCGTCATGCCGCGTCCACCACGACTGCACGGACGCACATTGATAAAGGATGCTTCGATCCCGTTGTGTCCGAGGAAATGCCAACACACACAGGAGGCCCCAAGCGACTTCGGGCCCATGCCGACAAGATCGGCCAAACCAGGCAGCTGCTAAACCTAAAGAACCAAGGGGGCCGATGTGGCGCTAACTAGGACAGGTCCGAACGGCTGATCAGGTGACAAATGGCGCATAGCTGACTTACGCTTGCTCGGGCGCGCGGCGCTGCTGTTCTGAGCGAGGTAATGGAATGAGTGGCTATCGTCAGGACAGTTTCGATCCAGATGGCGAACCGCCGACGAACACCGCACGCAACGGTAGTTGGTGGAAATTAATTCTCTGGTCCCTCGGGTACATGATTCCCCTGTTTTGGCTGTGGAATCGAGCAGATTATCCCGATAGCTTTGGCGTTCAGATCACCGCCTACGGAAAGGCGGGATTGATGGAGAGTTGGTACTATTCTTACCTCCTTCTTCAGCGACATCACGTTCTGGACGTCATCACGTTCATATACATGTGGTCCGTAGTCGTTGGCTCTATCGCATGGATCATTTTCAAGCAGCTTCAGAAGACCAAATTGCTTCTTTTTTCTGGC
>DATLKS010000245.1:0-7967 GCA_035538255.1 Terriglobales bacterium | reverse complement strand
ATAGCTTTCGATTGAGGGTGATGCTTTGTCCAACAATGTTGGGAGCCGAATGGAACTGCTCCACCCAGAGGGCATGACTAATGACGCACGCTGGCTCTCCTTGCGAGTCTTCGGCGACGAACACGCGTCCCAATTCGGCTTCAACGCCAACCGTCTGGAACAGGTTCCAGGTCGCGACTGAACCGTGTAGCTGCTTCGGTTCTCCTGTGCCGGTGAGCGCGTAGCTCTGTTCGAACATTGCGGCCATTGATCGAAAGCTGTGGTTCTCTGTGACCCAGATCAGGTAGTCGCGATAGAGGTCAAAGAACGCGGGCTGATGCGGATTGCTACGCTGCGTTCTCCAAACAGCGACAAGCCTTTGCGGATCCTTCAGCGGAAGTTGACGCAGGAGCCAGGCATTCACAATGCTGAACATCGCCGTATTCGCGCCGATTCCAAGGGCGAGAGTAAGGATGGAAAATTGCGCTGAAGGCAGGCGACTTCAGCAGCATACGCAGGGCATAGCGGAGATCTTGCTGGAGGGATTCCACGAGAGTTCACCGTTTTGGAATTTGCCGATGTGAAGCTTAAGCCCACCACGCTCGCGTATCAACTGTATCCCGGAATCTTTCGTGAACGAAGGGACGCGCGTCTATCCTTACTGATCACACATGAAACGCGAACTTCCGTTTTGCCCGCTATTCGTCTGCGTGGAGATGCGAGAAACTCTAATGCATGCCGGTCACCCGTGCGCAGCGGCTGGCGTAGCGTGTCGCTCGGTCGCGGGTGCGCGGATACCGATAGTCATCAACCAGAGCATCACCGCCAGCTCTGCGAACACGGCTGGCTGCGCCGCTTTAAACGCGAGATCGTTGTAGCTTGGCGCCAGCAGCGCTACCATGCTCAAGCCCATCCAGGCGAAGCCATCGAGCAGCAACCAGATGCCCAGCAGTCGCGGGATGAAGCGTGAACGAGTGATCAGCAGCCCGAACGGCAGGAGCCACAGGCCCCAGAACATCTCGTTGACGGCGTGCCCTTGGCCATGGAGGCGCAGGAACAGCATGGCCACGGCCTCGCGCTGCGCCTGGGACAGGTTGCTAGCGAATTCGTTGCCGCGTAGCACCAGAATTGCCGCGAGATTGTTCAGCTCATTGAGAAAGCCAATTCCGACCGATACTGCAACGAAGATGACCAGCAACGACGCTAGCGCCTTGCTGACGCGGTTGAATAACCGATAGAGCGCCAGGGCCGTCACGATCCAAAGGGCCATGCCAAGCAGCCAGATGACCACGCTCGTGCGCAGCAGCATCTCATGGGCGAGCACGTTAGCGGCAGTAGCTGCCGCGTTGCCCCGGACCATAATTTTGTCCGGAACGTACATCAGGCAGAATGGGCCCGGGGCCGCAAACAAGAAGTAGAGCCATCCGGCAATGCGCGCGTCACGCTTGGTAGGAAGCATTTCGTGCCCCTCCCCGTTGATTTTTAGATGGATACGGCAGCGGGAGCGCCGAAGTTCCGAATTCGTCGCACCTCTCCGACATTTGTCTGTATGGTCGACAAACGGAAATTAGAAGTGTGTTATGCACCTGCAATATATTGTGACGACACTGAAGGAAAAAGCCATGGCGGATGCCGTAGTGGAAGCCTTGATCGTCGAGCTCCTTCAATCGCTGGCAAAAGGCGAGCGGAGCTACGACGAAGTGATGGATGCTTGGCGCACGTCATGCCCCAGACTCCCGGTTTGGGAGGATGCGAATGATCGCGGACTCGTCATAAGGGATCAAGCGAACGGGCGCTCTGTTGTCAGGATTACCTCATTGGGACTAGCCTTCCTTGAGCAGCAGAAAACTTTCCACGCTTCCCGCAAGCCGACTTCTGACCCGGAATAATTTCCGAGATGGAATGAGAAGGCCGGCCTCCAGCGGGATGCGTTAAGCTCCCGCAGGACGCACTCGAAGTGCAAAAGGAGACCGGCGATGAGAAAGAGTAGCAGTTTTCAGCAGAGTCCGAAATGGGTGGCGCTCGGCCTCAGGATCTAGATCTTCGGCCAGATTAGTACGGTTGAAGTATCTTCGCGGCAGTTCCAGACAGTGGGAGAAGTCCCGCACGGGAACATCGAGTATCGAAGGTAGTGGCTCGGCACGATAAAGTCTCAGCACCTCTCCCATTTCGGTATTCAGATGATCGAAGATGCTGGTAAGCAGCTAGCGCTCAAGTTGAATCACGTCCCGCAGAGCGGGAATCCTGAAGATGTGGCCATGCCCATTGCAGACCGCGATACCTGCGCTGCGAACGAACGGAGCAGAACGGGAAGACAGGATTCAGATTTTGGCGGATTGAGTGACGCCAAAGTTATGGGGAAATGATGTTCTTAGCCCCGATTCGAGGCACTTCAAAATGTCCCGGGAAACTCGAACTGCCCAAGCTATTATGGCCGTGCGAAGCGCCTCAAGCAATTATACTTCCTCTTCACAGTAGTTCTGCGTCCCTGACGTTCTGTCTTCGAAAGTTTCGGTGCAGAGTTGTTACAACCCTGCTGTTCCCCGATCGGAGGATCGCATGAATGCCGCAGGCAAGACTCTCATTCTTGTTCTTTTCACCCTTCTTCTTTTTTCTTCTATCGCTTCCGCAGATCAAGGCAGTCTAGCCAACTCCGGCGGCTCAACGTCAGTGAGCTCCGGCGTTACCATCAGTTCAACCGTTGCCTCTCCGGCAGGCAGCTTGAATCTGAACTGTCCTACGGTTTCAGCAGGGAGTTGCTCCGGTGGCAGCTTTAACTATTTCTCAGGCGACGGAACTGTCTCGATTACCGCCAGCTTCAGCACCGGAAAATTCTCCGAGAGCTGCTCTGGTGGAGGACGAGGTGGCCATGTCACTTGCAGCTACAGCTTCACCGGGTACATCAGCGGCACCTTGACTGTGAATGGAGCGGCTCAGGCGATTATTGGCGCGACGTACCAGCAGTTTGGAACTGGCGGCGCCGCCGCGAAAGGAATGTCGATCTACAATTCCACCTACGCGCCGTTTTACTATTCGGATAGCGAGCAAATTCTCCGTTCCGACGACCTGCAGGGCACCAATCAAATCTCGTACGGTTCACAAGGAAGCGGTGTTGGCCAGTTTTATGGCGCGTATGGCATCGCTCTCGACTCGGCCGGCAGAATCTATGTCGCGGATACTTACAACTGCAGAATTGTCCGCATCGACGACATGAATGGCACGAACTGGACATCACTTGGCGACGGCACATGCGCTGCCGGTGTAGGAGAGTTTAGCGATCCTTCCGGTATAGCGGTCGACCCTGCCGGCAGGATTTACGTCATGGATACGAACAACGCGCGGCTCGTGCGCGTAGACGATATGAGCGGCACGAACTGGACCACCTTTGGCAGTGCCGGCAGCGGTGTTGGCCAGTTCGCCTCGTTCAATTCGGTCACGCTCGATTCTGCCGGACGTATCTATGTTCCCGATACGGGAAATCGCCGGGTTGTACGAATGGACGACATGACGGGCTCCAACTGGACAGTGCTGAGCCAATCGCAGCCCGTGAACGGCGCAATCTATTCCCTGCAATCTCCCGCCGCGGTCGCGCTGGATTCGGCCGGAAGGATCTATGTCGCCGATAACCAGTACTATCAGCCGGCAGTCGTTCGCGTTGACGACATGACGGGCGCGAACTGGACTTCCATCTACACCGGCAGCGGCTCCGGACTCAACAGCATTGGCTTGGATTCCGGAGGAAGCGTCTTCATGGGCGGCGGAGGAGTAAAAATCGTTGATAGCATGGCTGGAGTGCTTACCTCTTCCGGGGCAGTTGCCCCATATGGGACTTATTACGTCTTTGGTATAACGCCAGTACCGCTGCCGAGCCCACGACCGTCAGCGCTAAGCCTGTCACCTGCTGCTTTGGACTTCGGCACCCAGGATATTGGAACAACGAGCGCTTCCCGGCTGGTCACAATCACCAACTTCGGTGGCAGTCCGCTGAATTTCTCTAGCATCTCGGCGACTGACGCATTTGTCCAGACCTCCGACTGTGCGAACAGCCTGGTTGCCGGAGCAAAGTGCACCGTGACAGTTTCGTTCGCGCCGACAGCCGCGGGACCTGCGAACGGCACGCTGACCTTGAATGATGATTCCGGCAATCTAGGAGCTGCGCAATCCGTAACTCTAACCGGAACTGGTACCCTGCCGCGCTCGCTCAGTGTGTCTCCGGCATCACTGAGTTTCTCCGGCTACACCATTGGCGATAATCCCAGCCAGACCGTAACGGTCACGAATACCAGCAGCGCCTCGGTCAGTATCGCCGGACTCGCACTGAACGGCGACCCATCTTTCTCGGCGGGCAACAACTGCGCGTCGGTGCTGTCGCCAGGCGCAACATGCTCGGTGGTTGTGATCTTTACTCCCGTTGCGTGTGGTACCTTCACCAGCACATTGGTAGTAACTGAGAGTTCTGGAGCTCAGGAAACAATCTCCATTACCGGCGCAGCGGCTCCAGATAACTAGCTGGGCTCTGCTGCGTTCACTTCGAACTCACGTTTCGCGGGGTATGTTTTGTTTTTTGCAGCCCTGTTCGTGTTCTTCTTCGAATTTCTTTGGTTAAGAGCCCACATTAGACAGGCGTATTTCCCGCCATGCACATCAATACGCTGCCGGAAATCGCTTTGTCTTGTGCCGTCGGTGCTGCGGTTGGTGTGCTCGCCGTCGCACTGAGGAACCGTTAATGCAGCCGGCTCTGCCGCGACGTGACGCGTTGGCGCTGCCAATTTTGCGGGAGCATGGGTATCAGGGAAAATTTTCTCGGCTCAGGTGTCGGATTGCGTAGAACCCCGCGCCGTTGCTGGCGATTTCGCGCCTTGAGCCGTTTTTCCGGGAAAGGGAACAGGGAATTAACAGAGGTGGATCACGGGATTGCGGGGTACGTGGATCGTACGGGATCGAATATTTTCCTACTACTGGAGAAACAGTATGCGGTGACCCCCTCGAGTGAGACAGAGAGGAAATTCCCTGGTTGCCGTTCGCTGAGATTTGCTCGACGAACGAAGGTTGTAGGTTGCGGCATGATGGTGGCTGAGAAAGCGGAGGCGAGCAATGCTGGAGAGCAACTCGCCAAGGAATACTCAGCCGGAAACTCATCGCACTGATGGGAAACGGGAGGGGTCACAGCTCCTCCCGTTCTGCCAGTCTCACATCGGGACGATAGATTTCCTCATGCCTAAAAAAACTCATCGTAGCCGTTGCCAAACTCGTGGGTTTCGACAAGCTGTGTTCGAACTGCTCCGGTGAGCGGTAGTTCAACGCCGAATGCAGCCGTCGGCGATTGTAGTACTGCTCCAGGAACTCGGTGATGTGCGCTCCGAGATCGGCACGATCGCGATAGTCACGCGTATAAATCTCTTCTTGTTTGAGAGTTTTGATGAAACTTTCGCACTTGGCATTGTCGTAAGGATTGCCGGCCCGGCTCATGCTCGGGACCAAGCCATGCGCCAGCAGCAGATGGACATACTGTTCGGAAGCATACTGTATGCCTCGGTCGGAATGATGGACCAAGCCAGGAGCAGGCTGTCGCGCGTAGAGAGCTTTGCGTAAGGCGGCTACGGCCAGCGGTACATGGAGAGATTCATCCAAAGCCCAGCCCACAACACGGCGAGAGAAGGCGTCCAGAATCACCGCTAGGAATACAAACTGCTCGCGCAAGCGAATGTAGGTAAGATCGGCCACCCACAATTGATCGATTCCGCTCAACTGCAGGCGTGAGGCCAGATTCAGATGCACGCGCAAATCATGAGTGGAATCTGTCGTCAGCACGAAGCGGCGTCGGCGCACACATAGCAGATGGTCGGCGGCCATGATGCGCGCCACCCGTTTATGTTCACCGCCCAACCCTGCTGGCGTAGCTCCTGCGTCACCCGCCGATACCCGTAATTACGGCGATGGGCTAGCGCGATCTGCTGCACCTGCGCACCCAACTCGGTCTCCTCTACGCCCGCCTCCCGCTACTACCAGTGACGATAAAAACCGGCTCGACTGACCTGCCCCCGGGCAGCACATGGACTCGATACTGAGGTGTGTTGCAGGCTGCATTACTTGGATCTGTTCGTAGATGCAGTCTCGCCGGAGCCGCTGCTGGGCTGGCGTCGAGACTCGATTCTGCGCAACACACCTTGCAAGAAATCCGCTTCCGCTTCTTCGCCAGGGCTTGTTTTAACTGCTCATTCTCCCGCTCCAAGCGCTTCTCCCGGCTCCCGCCTCTGACCTCCTCTGGCTCCCCCAACTCCAGCTTCTTTAAATCCTGCCGCCAGCTGTACAACTGGCGCTGCGGAATTCCGATCTCTGCCGCCAGCTTTGCATGCCGGCAGCTCGACATCCGTTCCACTGCCTGTCGCTTCTCTTCTGCTGTCCAACGTCGATATCGCCGCATCTACACTCCCGCACCAATCTTTGGCAGTATCCATCAGCGGTTTCTTTCGGCCGTTCAGGCGAGGAGGAGAATCTATTGGCGAGCCATCCTACTCCCAAGCCCTGCGCACTGGTTGCCGATGCCATCTTGGATTGCTCAAATCGCGGCGACATTGTACTCGATCCCTTTTTGGGCAGCGGCACGACCGTGATAGCCGCCGAGCGAACCGGGCGCATTTGCTTTGGCTTGGAAGTCGATCCAGCATACACCGATGTGACTCTGCGGCGTTGGCGGACATTCACAGGCAAAGACGCTCTACATGTCCCGTCGGGACGAACGTTCTCTCAGATCGAGGAGGAGGTGAAGCGTGGATAACGATGACGTGGGATATGGCCGGCCGCCCAAGCATTCGCGGCTCAAAAAGGGACAATCGGGAAATCCGAAGGGTCGGCCCAAGGGGTCGTTGAATCTGGCGAATGTCTTGGCGCGGGAGTTACGCGAGCGAGTCGTTATAACGGAAAACGGACGCCGCAAAACCATCACCAAGCTCGAGGCCGCGGTGAAGCAAATTGTCAACAAATCGGCCGCGAGCTCCGACGTAAATGCGTTCAAAGTGCTCTGCGCCTTGATCGCTGCAGCTGAGGAAAAGGTGCAAACAGATGCCGTGCAGGACAAGCGGAAACTCAAAGAGACCGACCAGAAAATCTTGGCCGACGTGCTCAAACGATTTGGAAATCACAACCATGACACGAAAACGGAGGAGAAATGAACCTTACACAGCGGGCATGGTCAACGGTGCTGCGCAATTATCTGTCGGTGTTTATCCGACGCAGCTTCTGCGAATTGAATCCAAACGCTGAGTTTCTCGACAACTGGCATGTCTATGTTATGGCCGACATGCTCGAACGTTGTCGGAAGGGAGAGATCACGCGGCTTATTATTAACGTACCCCCGCGTTCCCTTAAATCTCACTCCGTGTCCGTGGCCTTCGTCGCTTGGCTCCTGGGACACAACCCGAGTGCCCAGATCATCTGCGCCAGCTATGCTCAGGAACTCGCGGATAAACATTCTGGCGATTGCCGCATGCTGATGGTGAGCGACTTCTATCAAGAGCTTTTCCACACGCGGCTGTCTCCTCAGAAGCGATCGTTGTCCGAATTTGCCACCACAGAAAATGGGTTTCGTATGGCCACTTCGGTCGGCGGCGTGCTGACTGGGCGGGGTGCCGATTTTGTCATCATCGATGACCCCTTGAAGCCAGACGAGGCCCTTTCTGATGTTCAACGACAAAAAGTTAATGACTGGTATGACCATTCTTTGTGTACACGCCTCAACAATAAAAGCACGGGCTGCATCATTGTGGTGATGCAGCGCCTTCATGAGGACGATTTGGTGGGGCACGTGATCCCAATTGGGACCTGGACGGTTTTGCGCTTCGCGGCTATTGCTGAGGAAGATGAATGTTATGAATTCGAGACACCGTTAGGGCGGCGCAAGCATTGCCGCCGTATTGGCGAGGCTCTCCATCCTGAACGTGAACCGCTCGAAATCTTAGCGAGTTTACGGACTGGTCTTGGCGAGTACC
>DATLKS010000244.1:0-8657 GCA_035538255.1 Terriglobales bacterium | reverse complement strand
AGCCACTCATCATGGTAGTCAACGGCCCGGCAATCGGAGCGGGATCGGAGTTAGTCGCATTTGGTGACATGGTGATAGCGACTCCGGCCGCGAAGTTCGCACAGCCGGAAGTCAAGCTCGGAGTCTTTCCGCCATTCGCTGCGGTGATGTTGCCTGCATTAATCGGTCCTAAGAAGACATACGAGCTTATCCTCACCGGTGAAGCGCTAGGAGCAGAAGAGGCTCTAAGGCTCGGATTTGTGAACAAGGTTGTTCCCGAGGCGGAGCTGGCATCCGCAGTCGATGCGATTTTGGCAAAGATTAGCGAGTTTAGCGGTCCAGTGCTGGAAGTGACGAAGAAAGTGATCGGCAGCTCCATTGGCCTGCCGCTGGACGAGGCAATGAAGAAGTCCCAGAACATCTACTTGAATGAGCTGATGAATCTGCAAGACGTCCAAGAAGGTTTGCGCGCGGTTCTCGAGAAGAGAAAGCCGGTCTGGAAGAACAAATAAAAGATCGGGTGAGAAGCTGATGTTCTTGCCAATCACGCTATTCGCATTGTTTAGGCGGCAATTACTTCTGGCGCCGCAATCTTTGCTCGCTCTTCCTGAACATCCTCTGTCAGAAGCGGCTTACCCTTGCGCAGCACATGTTCGAGCCATGCACCTGCGGCTTGTGATGTGATCACCGCCAACAGAATGAGAGTCGTGTAGAACGGCGCGTTAATGATGCCGGCTTCATAGGCCACGCTCGCCAGCACGATCCCTGGCCCGCCGCGAGCGTTCGTGGCGACGGCTAGATTGAGGCAGCTTGGGATCGAGAACCCTGCCAATTTTGCTCCGGCAAGGACTGAAATGAGCTTAATCACGCAGGCGGCGGTTAGAAATCCAACCACCATCGTTAAATTGAATGTCTTGCCGAGATCCAGTTTGTATCCTACGAGCGCGAAATAGAGTGGAATAAAGCAACCAAAGGCAACGCCTTTCACCTCGTTCAACGATTGTGTCGTTTGCGGGGACTTGTGTGGAACTGCAAAGCCTGCAAGGAATGCGGCTAATACCAGACTGACGTTCAGAGCCGCTGCCAGTGCCACATAGGCAAACAACAGCAGAGTCAGATAGGCAGTCATTGAGTGCTGAGCAAATAAATTCCAGCGCGCCTGATGCAGACGCCGTGCAATCCGCGGGAAAAGCACCAATCCAGCGCCGAAGTAAATCACTGCGAGCGCGATGCGTTCAGCAATCGCATGTGTCGGCAGAGCTTTCGACTCAGCCAATGCCGTCGCAACAGCCAGCACTGCCCAGAGGACGACGTCCTCCATCACAGCAACGCCGAGAATTAGCTTGGCGAAGCGAGTGTGCAAAATTCGAAGATCATGGAAGATTCGTGAAATAACGGGAATCGACGTAACCGCGGTTCCAATGCCAATCACCAGCACCAACGCGGTACGGTTCTGCGCCGAGCCGATCAGGACGTCGAGCTTAAGGCGCGTACTCAGTAGCAGTGCGATAAGGAATGGAAGACCTGTGCCAACGATTCCGATCCAGGCTACTGGCTTACGCTCCTCTCGGCGAAACAGTCCTTGCGTTTCCGCACCGGAGAGAAACATGAGCATCAGGAGCCCAATCCAGTAAAGGACATCAAGCGCAGGTTTGGTTAATGCAACATTCGCACCCGCCTGCATCTTGAGGACAGACGGTCCAACCAACAGCCCGCCAAGAATCTCCCCAATCACACGCGGCTGGCGCAACCGGCTGAATAAAGTGCCAAACAAATGAGCGGCGGCAAGAATGACGAGAACAAATAGAAGCAGTTGACCGACAGCGAGTTCTGACATCGATTAGGCCCAACAACGTCGCAGCCCAAACCGCGTGGGTCTGCGTATTTAGTCAGATGTGGCCAGAGCTGCTGTGGCTGCCTGGGTTTTCCGCCGCGGAGGCAGGTACTCGCTGGGATGCGAAGCAGCGCTTAGACACTATTGTGCGGTGATCAGGTATACACCATCCCGAAGAGCAGCCATTTAGGGCCAAATATCGATGAGTGCAAATTTAGGGGCCGCGATCGGCGCGAAATAATTGTGGCGGAATGCTGAGTGCTGGTTTCTGAAACGATTTTGTCGTCGTCGATTGCAGTGCCATCTGCGCATTACTGAAACGCAAAATTGATTTAGCATAAGAGAGAACCCAAATAGCAATGACAGCTTCTCCTGCGGCTACGCCGACTTCCCCACCCAAACGTAAGGCTAAGATTGTTTGTACGCTTGGGCCGTCCAGTAGTTCCTCAACAATGATTCGGGACCTGATTCGCAGCGGTATGGATGTCGCGCGTCTGAACTTTTCCCATGGAACGCACGAGGAAAAAGCAAGGCTGATTACGACAATCCGAGAGGTTGCGGCTTCAGAGAACAGGCCGATCTGCATTCTTCAGGATCTGCAGGGTCCAAAGATCCGCACTGGCCGTCTTAAGTACCGCACTCCGGTGGCGTTAAAGGCAGGTTCGCGGCTGACGATCACCCCGCGCGACGTCGCCGGCACTCCTACGCTCATCTCGACAACATTCAAAACTCTGGCGCGAGAGGTTCAACCCGGCGCGCGAGTTCTCCTTTCGGACGGACTCATTGAGCTCCGTGTACGCTCCATTCAAGGCGACGATGTCGAATGTGAGGTCATTAATGGCGGGATGCTGGGCGAGCACAAGGGCATTAACCTGCCGGGAACTATTGTTAGCGTTCCATCGCTCACTGAGAAGGACGAGAAGGATCTTGAGTTCGGACTCGCTCACGCCGTCGATATGGTTGCCGTTTCTTTCATTCGCACTGCCGCCGATGTTCAGGCCGTACGGGAGAAGATCAAGGAGTTTCGTGGTGACGTCTGGGTAATTGCAAAACTCGAGAAGCCTCAGGCCATTGAGCATCTCGAGGAGATCATGGAGATCTCGGACGGCGTAATGGTGGCGCGCGGTGATCTTGGCGTCGAAATGCCTCCAGAGAAGGTTCCCATCATCCAGAAGCACGTGATTCGACGCGCGGCAGCCTGGCGCAAGCCGGTTATCACCGCGACGCAGATGCTGGAGTCGATGATTGAAAATCCGCGGCCGACGCGAGCCGAGGCTAGCGACGTGGCCAATGCGATCTTTGATGGCAGCGATGCCGTGATGCTTTCGGCTGAAACAGCGAGCGGAAAGTATCCGCGCGAAGCCGTTCGCATGATGGCTAAAATCGTCAGCGAAACCGAGGCTCAGATGGCAGCGGAACCGGCGCACCGCCGACGTTCCAATGGCAAGCTATCAATCTCCGAGACAATCTGCGAATCCGTCGCGCATGCTGCGCAGGAGCTTGATATGCGCGCCATTTCCGTTTATACCGAAACGGGAACAACCGCGCGCCTGATCTCGAAATATCGTCCAAAGACGGATATCTATGCCTTTTCGTATGTCTCTTCGGTCTGCAACCGCGTGAACCTTCTGTGGGGCGTAACTCCGATCATGTGCGACCACACGCCGGTGACCGACGATATGGTCCGCGGCGCCGAGCGCCTACTGTGGCAACGCGGCGTGGTACACAACGGCGACGTGATCGGAATCGTTGCCGGAACCCGAACCGCGAGCGGCTCAACCAACTTCCTGCGCCTTCATGTTGTAGGTAGCATGGATTTCGCGCTGGACGGAACTGGTGATCGCCGCCGCACTCCGCGCAGCTCTGGAGCAAAAGCAATAGCCGAGAGACGCCGCAGCTGAAGATCTGAATCCGCGTTCGCGGGCAAAGTCGCTGGTGATGAGCTAAACAGAAATCCGCGCAGGTCCACTTCTCGTTCAACAACCTGCCTTGTTACTTTGCTTCTGCCTTTTGCGCTTTCGCCATCTCGCGCGCCAGAGAACCAGAAACATTTGGCTCGATTGCTCCGCCGAGCGCGCGTTGCACATCCGCCTCCTTATCGACCAGGAGATTGCGGAGACGATTTTTTATGTAATTCCAGAGCGTTGGAATATTTGTGTCGTACCAGCAGGATTCGTACATGTGCGGCGACAATCCAACAAGCACCCGGAATCCGGTGTGCACCAGACGCGGTGAAACCAGCATGGCTGCAGCAAGACGGTGATTGCCCTCGAGAATCGTGAGTGGCTGTTCCTCGTCCACTCCAATGAGGAGCACAGCTGAATTTACTGTGTCGCGCTGCAGACGATAGCGCAACAACTGGATTTTTGAGAATGCGGGATCAGTTTTAGCGATAGCAGAGTCGCGAATTCGCTTGACGATTTCGCTCAATAGAAAGCTGCCATTCGATATCTTGCGCCAGTGCGCCCGGGGGAAAACTCGGATCCGTTTTAAATCTTCTGGGCCGATTTCTGCCTCGTGCCAAACGGTATCCTTCGGCAGCTCGCGCCACATGTGTCCGCGTCGCCGGTAGAGCAGCGCACGGCGGATACTGTTTTGAGTCTCGTCGGCCAGATCCGGATCGAGCACGATGCTCTCGAACTCTTCACGATCGCGGTCGTATTCCTTTTGGTAAAACTCATTCTTCAAGAATTCAGCAATAGCTTCTGATTCAGTAATGCGGCGCTTCAGAATCATGCGACAACCTCCTTCCGTCTGAGGGTTCTGACGGAACGCAAAAAAGGGAGCGAAACGACGAGCAGCATCACCACTTTCAGCAGGATCTGCACGTATATCACCTGTCGCAAATTAGAGTGAAACATGTAAATCGCAAGTACGATCGCTCCGCTGAACACTAACTGCAGCCAGCCTGTATTCGCGATCTTGCGAGACATTTCGTATGTGATAAGAACCATGGCGATGGCGTACAAGGCCGTCGACATTGCATAGATACTCAGGAGTGAATCAGCGGCGTGGAACCCCTCACCGAAGACCACGTGCATCACAAATCCAGGGAATATTGCCAGCACCAGAATGAAACCGATGCACAGCAAGCTGACGATCAACAGGGGCACGCCAAGCACCTGTGTTTTGCCATGCTCTTTCTCTCCGGCCGCAGCGCTCACGGGGAACATGGCGCTTACAACCTGCCAGGAAGCGAAGTACAGCAGGCGTCCAACGAGAGCGATGGCTGCGTAAAGGCCAGCTTGCTCAGAATCAAAGAAATGCTTTACCAAGATGATGTCAACGTTGTTGATGATTACCTGGCCAACAAAGAAAACAATCGCCTGAATTCCTTCGCCAAACGACGCCGGAATGCATTCGCCGGGCAGAGGTTCGTCTACTGCCGACGCATGCTGTGTATGGTTCCGCGGACTGGGCAGCAGCACAGCAGCTATGATCGACGCGGAAAGCGCTCCCACCACACCAAAAATTCCATATCCCAGTTCGACGAGGAGGATGGCAATGGCCAACTTGGACGCGGCTTCGAAAATGTAGTTCCACGACAGCGAGGGAAACTCGCACCATCCCTGCATATTGCCGCGCTTCACGCCTAACTGGTTGTAAAAGGCCATACCGATGGCGAGTACCGCAATGACCCAGGAATTCGGCATGCGCAGGTATCCCGTGATCGGCTTTTGCGCAATCGCAAGAACCAACGCAACTACAGCTCCCCATTGCCATGCCTGTCGGCTGATTCGTCGATAGACAGATGACTTTGCGTTCGGCGTTTCATTGCGTGCCACAAACTTTGCGCAGACCATTTGGAACGACAGAGAAATGCAAGACAACAACATCAAGAGCGTCACAATGGCTGCAGCTTGCGAGAACAGCTCTGGGCCAAGCAGGCGCGCCATGGCCACATTGAAAACAAAGTTAAGAACCGACACCAACATTGAACCCATGAGCAGCACGAGACTGCCGCTCAGAACTACAGAGCTGGGGTTCTTAAGCCGCCAGTCGCTCCATCGTGTGCGCAGACCGCCGAGAAACGGAAATGAGATGGTGTCCTGTTCTGAATTCATGAACTGTAGAGCTGCTTACGGGCTGCTGCTTTGGATGTAGGAATTGCTCGGCAGGGTGTCTGCACTAGGCAGCCAGCCGCTCTGGAGCTGCTGGCTGCTGAAACGTTGAGGTCTGTCGCATTGCATTCGGTAGGAAGCCGGAGAAGCTGCGAGCCGCCTCGGTGGAGTTCTCGTAGATCTCAAATAGCCGATCCGTTCGTGTGAGTTCCAATACCATCGCTGCCTGCGGTGAAAGCGATGCCAGCTTCAAATCACCATCGCGCTTCATGACTTCAGAGACACAACGGAGCAGCATCTCCACACCGGCGACGTCGAGCTGCTTTACTTGCGAGAGATCAAACACAAGCTGGGGACGATCAGCATTAAGGAACGGCTGCACATCCTGGAGAAACTTGCGTGCTTCGCGCTGATTCATGCGCTCAGGCATGCGCTTCACAACTACAGGCCTACTGGTTTCCATATTCTCTAACTCCTGCAACAACGCTCGATGTCAAAGCTGGCCGTTCCTTCGTCACTGGATGCGTCACTGTGGACGGATCGAAGCTCACGGTCGGACACTCAGGCTCCAGCGCTCGCTTCGGCGTCTTAGCACCACTCACGACGCTCTGAATGAACTGGCGCGGAACGAATGCCACCAGACTTGCCGCATGACGGAGAGTTCGCAACGCGGAACTGGAAGGCATGGCGGAAACCAACGCTTTGTCTTCGACCTCCAGCTCAGCAGCGTGCTTGAGGCTGACGATGCGCTTAGATCCAACGACCGAGTGCGATGAGTCCAGTCCAGCGCCGAGGTAGGAAAACGGAAGCATCGTGCTTGACTCCACCACGGTTCCGTAATCGACTAGACAATGATGTTCGATCGAGCTGCCGCGCGTAATCAACGAGCCGGCCCGGACTTTGCTGAAGGCTCCTACGTAGCACGGAGCGACCAGCCGAACACCACGGTCAATCTTCGTTCCTGGGGCCAGCCACACGCCTGGGCGGATCTGTTCGCCTGCCGGTTGAATCGCAGTTTTCAATGCAAAACTATCGAGCACGAGGCGGCGCAGGTCTGTCACGTCGCGCAAGCGGCTAACATAGCCATTCGTCAGGAATGGTTGTGCTTGCACTCGCATCTTTGCAAGCTTATTTCGAAATAGAAATGCAGCATCATTGCGCCGCGATCCGGAAAGCACGAAAAAGTCGAGCGGCCCGTCGATTGCAACTACTTGCGTGATGTGATTGCGCTTGTCGAGATGGAACTGCAGCAGAGGATCAATCTCTACCTCCGCATATCCACCCAGCCGAATTATGAACACTAACTCGGCGCCGGCTTGCACGAGCTCGTCAAACTGTTCTTGGGCTGCGCGCCAAATCTGACTGGGAGCAACATCTTTCCATTTCAGGTCCGCCCGGTGCGCTTCTTGAACCAAAGGCGAAGCGCAGTCTCCCGCATTCAGCATTGATACGGACTCGACCCCTGCTTCTCTGAAACGATCAGCAATCCGGTGCAGGAGAGGTCGCCCGAGCACGGGGAGTAGCGGGAGTGGAACTCCGGAAAAACTCTCGGGCAAACCATTTGCAACCGTGGGAGACCCGTCGCCGATTTCGGCGGGAACTCCAAGGAGAACGATTGCCCTTACATCCATAGCATCCACCAGTGCGCAACAGCGCGGATCGTTATCTGCGGTACCAAAATTAGACTCGAAGAGCTGAGAAGAGGGTTCAACGATTCATAAGGTTTTTGCTTTTGATGCAAATGTCCCCGCGCAGGCGGTCGCGTTTTGTGAGCTGGAGGCGCTAGCGGAAAAAATGGTCTCATCAGGGGCCCTTCTGGCTTCTTTAAAATAACGTCAGACGAATTACGGGAACGATTTCTGTCTGCCCGCCGCCAGCTAAGTTAAAAAAGTTCTGCTGCTGAATTCCGACCGAGAATCGAATGGGATACTCGACCGGAACCTCACCTAATCCATCGCGCTGGTTCTGGCGTAATGGCCTCAGATAAGAGATGAAAAATCCACTCTGCACGTTGTCATATGCATGTAATAGAGGGTCTTTGCCCCGTCCTGACTGCCAGGCAAAATTTCCATTAACTGTCCACTTCTCAGTAGGTCGGTATTCAAAGCTTCCGGCGGGCATAAATGCTTCAGCACGTGCATATTGCGAACCTTCAACTCTCCATGACCGAATCATCTCCACGAGTGGTGTAATAGTGAGCTTTTGGCCAAACTTCCGCTGGAAGCCGATATAGGAGGAAGTAGAAAAGAATTCGCTTATTACCGGGTTGAACTGCAGGTCACGAACCGTGTAGCCGGTAACAAGAGCGTTCTTGCCCCAGGGGCGCCCGACAGTAAAGTCAATGCGTGCGCCCTTCTCACCGGAACTGAGATGTAGCAACGTGAACGGTCCCGCCTCGTGGTAAACCTGCCCTCGAATCGTTAATACGTTGAACAGTGGGCTGCTGGACAGGTACATGAATTGCCGGAACAGATTTTGGTTCACATCGAACTTCGTACTTTGATTGCTGTCTCTCCGCACAGTGAACTGCAATCCGGTGTTGAAGTCAAATTTGGCTGATCCGAGCCGCAGTACGGGATTTAACCCGCCATTAAGGTTGTAGTTATTGGTATCAGTAGCGATAATTCGCGACGCAAACGGCAGCGAATAGTTGCCGGAATAATGATCAAGCTGGAAAAAGCCACTCACGACCGGTATTCCCATGCTGGGATGGTAGCGGTAGCCTTCCGTAAATTGCGTTTCTACCAGACGCCGCGCAGTCGGCAGCTGATTGGAGTTGCCCG
>DATLKS010000243.1:0-1775 GCA_035538255.1 Terriglobales bacterium | reverse complement strand
GGTTTGAAGTGAATGACATAGATCCTGGGAACCAAAAAGCCTGTCGTTTGGCGATACCGCAAGTAGCCCTCGCCGAATTCGGCGGTCATATAGGCTTCTTCGCGCTTTGCCTTCATCATGAATGCCACCGTGACCATAGCGATCGCCAGAAGTCCACGCCACTCGCCGACGAGTAATGCCGTCCCGAAGACGGACAGGACGATTCTGCTGTAGATCGGATGACGCACGTACGAGTATGGTCCCGAGCACACGAGCTGATGTCCCACTTTTAACGTGATCCTTCCACTCCAGTTATCTGCCAGGCTGAAGCGCGCCCATATGGCTATCGCCGCGCCTGCGTAAGTCAGGGCTATGCCTGCGAGCTCAAGCGATTTGTGCCTCTCGAAAATCCGGAACGATCTGAGCCGATGCGAATTATAATGTTCTCCGAATTCTTTCCTTTGATGGCCACTTCCCTGCTCGCACTTCTCATCACTCTGCGTTCGGTTCTCCGTTCGCGCCTTGACCTCCAGCTCGAGATCCTCGTTCTGCACCATCAAATCGGCGTCCTGCAACGCTCGGCGAAAAAGCGCCCCAGACTTACGTCAACGGATCGTCTCCTCTGGGTCTCGCTGTCCCGCATCTGGCGCCATTGGCGCTCGACGTTGGTCCTGGTCAAGCCGGAAACAGTTCTGGCCTGGCATCGCAAGGGCTTCCGCCTGTTTTGGACTTGGAAGGTCCGGCACGGACAACCCGGACGGCCGACGGTCAGCCGCGAGACTCGGGACCTGATCCGCAGGATGTGCCGGGAGAATCCCACGTGGGGTGCACCGCGCATTCATGGCGAACTGCTCAAACTCGGCATCGACATCGGCCAGAGCAGTGTCACCAAGTACATGGTGCGTTGCCGCAAACCGCCGTCCCAGACTTGGCGTACCTTCCTCGAGAACCACGTCTCGCAGCTCGTCTCCATCGATTTCTTCACTGTCCCCACAATCCGTTTCCAAGTCCTCTACGAGTTTCTCGTGCTATCCCATGATCGTCGCCGCATTCTCCACTTCAACGTGACTCACCATCCGACCGCTGCCTGGACGGGCCAGCAACTGCGAGAAGCATTCCCCTTTGACCTACTCCCACGCTACCTGCTGCGCGACCGCGACCGCATCTTTGGCCAGGACTTCACAAAGCAGGTGCATGACATGGGCATAGAAGAGGTGCTGTCGACCCCTCGTTCGCCTTGGCAGGGAGCGTATGTGGAGCGGGTGATTGGCTCCATTCGGCGCGAGTGCCTCGACCATGTGATCGTGTTCGATGAAGGCTCGTTGCGCCGAACCCTGGCTCGCTATTTCAACTACTATCAGCGATCCAGAATGCACCTGTCGCTGGGGAAAGACTCGCCCGAGCCACGCTCCGTTCAGCCGCCCGGAATCGGGCCAATCGTGGCCATGCCTCAGGTCGGCGGGTTGCATCACCGCTACGAACGACGCGCAGCCTGAAACAAGAAACAACGCACACTCTCCAAGCGCACAGAAAGTGCAGTGCTGCGCCGTGTCCCAGTGTCTGAACTGCGGCTCAATTTCGGCGGTACCAATCTCGTATACAAACTGACAGATTCTTTCGGCCCGGTCCGAGGTCGCGGTTTTTATGGTTAAGTTTATGCCGATCAATACGATTTTCGTTAGGGATAAATGGCTATCTGAAATCACGCTCGAGGAACACAATCGTTTTGCGCCGACCTAACGAACACTCGGCAGCCTAGAGCTGCAAATCGGGCCTTAGGAGCAAGCATGGATTCT
>DATLKS010000242.1:0-2253 GCA_035538255.1 Terriglobales bacterium | reverse complement strand
TTTTACACGAGCATTGCTCAGACCGGCACATACGCGCTCCATCAGCGAGCGCTCAAGTTCGGCGACTGCGCCCAGTGAAGACCATCTTTTCTGTCGGCGTAGACGATGTTTCCAACAGCATTGCAGGATGAGCCCAACTCTGTCACTCTAACGGGAGGAGGCAGAAGATGCACCGCACCTTGGCTTCAGCTCGCGTAATGCTGGTTAGCTTCCTTGCTACCATCTTTGTATTGGGCCAAATCCCGGCCAGGCGTACCACCAACGGAAAGGAAAGCAAAAGCGAAGATTTCGCCACCGCGGTCAAGAGAGTCCGTGATACCTGGGTCCAGGAGTTCAACGCACGCCGACAAAGTCGCGGCTCTGTACGCGCAGGAAGCGGTGCTGATGCGCAGGGACGGCTCCGTGCACAACCGCGAGTCCATTCTCGCCGAGTTGCAGCGTTCTATTAGTGCTGAAGCGCATAACTACGTTGTTCAGAGCCTGCATACGGAACACTCAGGAGACCTAGGCCACGACACCGGGATATACAACGAAGATTTTCCAAGTCATGTTGCCGAAGGCAATTACCTCATCGTGATAAAAAGAATAGAAGGAGAGTGGAAGATTGTGGCGCATGCCGCCGTCCCCAATCCTCGGCAAAGGTAGTCAGTGTAGGAGCGGATACGAGATCGAATCCTGCGAACCAGGGGACTGGCTTTCCAGTCAGCAGCCGGCGGCATGATCGTGCGTCATCGTCTCCAATGGGGGCACGCGGGACAGGCGAACTAGCATGCTTCACTGACGAAGTGACTCTCACGGCTGATGCTCTGATCCGTACGTCGCGGATGAACTCAAATCTCCTCAAGGCCGGCATGTCGGTGGCTTGGCCCATAGCCCACACGGCGCTTGTTGCGGTGCGACTCCCAGAAAATTAGGTTGCTCATCTGTTGCCGAAGACAGGGTAGATCCCGATCTTAGTCAGACTCCTCACAAGAAAGTTCACGTGCACTCCTCTTAGTGATTAATGGCTTTCCACAGAGCCGAAGAGTCTCAACCGCTTAGAACCGCTCATGACGCCCGTGGAATTGGTTCCTTCAACTCTCCGACAAGTGCTTCGCAAACTGCTCGCAACCAGATGGCGACGGCTATGGCTCCTGGATCCGGATGACCGAGCACTCGAGACCCTAGATAGCTTGACCTTCCCAGACGGGGTTTCAATTGGGCAGTGGCATCGGCGCCCTTCTTCGCTTCCTTGACGGCCCTCAAGAGAACATCGCGAGATGGATTTGGTCCTGCGCTTTTCAACTCTCTCACGAAGGGATCGATGGCATCGAGCATCGTCCGATCGCCGGGCTTGGCACCGCCGAGCTCGCTGATAGCCTGAGAACCGTGCTCGAGCGCTTCAGTCCACTGGGGCAGTCCAGCCGACCCTAAATCTTCTAGGACACTCGCGCAACGCAGAAAGAGCACTCCGTAAAGTGGCCCAGAGGATCCGCCCAACTCGTGACGGAGTGTGTGGCCGACCGTTTTCAGCGTAGCGGCAATGCTATCGAGAGGATACGAGTCTAGTTCCGCCCGCACAGCTTTAGCGGCTCGCTTCATGCTCGTTCCAAGATCCCCATCGCCGGTGATCCGGTCCATTTCGGTCAGTTCGGGCTCTGCGTCGATGAGCGCCTGACAAGCTGCACTGATGGCATGTTTCACTTTTCTCGCAGATTCCGATGGGGCGCTGATGGCGGGCACGTATTTAGGCACGTCGGTGACTTTCGCGGCGCTTTCTGCCTCGGTTGTGTGCGGACGCGCTTTGATCGCGCTTGGCCACGAAGGAGCTGTCGTCAGTGCATCAAGGCAGCGTAACCAACGGTCGTTGAGGCCCAGAAGAGAAATCGAGATTCCAGCCATATCCAGTGATGACAGGAATGTTCCCGCATAAACGCGCTCTAGGGTGAACCCTTTTCTTTCAAGAAAAGGCGCCATATGGCGAGCCATAATTGCGATTTCCATTTCAGTCGTCGCCCCCAAATTGTTAATCATGACCGCCACGCGCCTCTCATCGCCGAATTTCCCGTACTTCAGAATCTCAGCCAAGAGCGTCTCACTAACCTCGTCCGCAGGCTGCAGGTGTGTCCGCTTTACGCCGGGCTCGCCGTGGATACCAAGTCCAAGCTCCATTTCATCATCGCGAAGCTCGAAGCTGGGTTTCCCAACTGAGGGTGAGGTTCCAGCCGACAACGAAACACCCATGGTTGCTAAGGACGCGATCGCCGCTCTCCC
>DATLKS010000241.1:0-2554 GCA_035538255.1 Terriglobales bacterium | reverse complement strand
TTGCCCGCGCCTTGTGCATTGCGGTAACTGTGATCCATGGGACCGACAAATTGTGGATTGCCGTGACGGCGGCGACCACGTCACTGGTTTCCGCCTTGCCCGCCAGGGCCGCGCATGCCTTGATGGCCTCCGCCGCCGGGCTGATTGTGTTGTCCTTTGCCGCGACGATGGCGGCGTCGTCCCCGGTTGCCGGGGTGTTGTGGCTGGTTAGGTCCTTTGTTCATCGACTTCCTGTTGGTGTTCTATGAAAATTTGGGGACATGCGGCACAGGCCGCTTGCCTGGATCACGATCATCTTGCGCAGCCGAGGGCGGTCACGCCAATTAGTAGTTTCGTTACTTTCCCCTGCAAGCGGTCTCTTGTCAGAATGCGGAAGCTCCAGCTTCGCTTGAGATCTTGGCTATGGAAATCGCTCGCGAACTATGTACTTTCCAGCGCGCTCCGGATCGAGATTTCAGCAGACTCAAATTCGGAATTCCCGGCCGTCAGCGCGGGTGCCGGCACCTGGGTGTGCGGCAATCGGAAGACAAGTCAGATGGTACCCGCGATGGAGATTAGATGCAAGTGGAATGTTGGGATCGGGTCATCAGGCGACCGGGTCATCAGGTGAGGTAAGAGTTACTCCTTCAGGCACTTCCTGTCAGCTTTGCACCACAACCGCGCTTGTCTCGGATCAGTATGATCATGGAAAAAGGCATCGCCGGTACCAGCTATTCCTTTTGGCGATTTGGTCCGATCACCCGCTGGTCTTATCACCCGATTCCTCGATTTACACTGTCTCGTGCCTCGCACCTCGGTTGCCGAATATCTCGCTCAGTTCTCGCCTTACCGTCGCGACATAGCGTGTGTCTTTCCACGAGGCTACAGAACTATTCGTTGGAGTTATGGCGAACTCTTGACCCATGCGAAGGGCATTGCTGCTTTGCTTGAGCAGCGAGCAATTACAAAAGGCGATCGCATCATGTTGTGGGGTGCGAACTGCGGAGAGTGGCTCGCGACCTTCTGGGGAGCAATGCTTCGTGGCGTTGTGCTCGTCCCCATGGACCGCACCGCGGCACCCGAGTTTGCCGCACGAGTCTTCGAACAAGTCGGCGCTAAGCTGTTGGTAAGCTCACGTGGCCTGACGGTCCCATCCGCGACGGGAAAGATCCTTCATTTCGAAGACTTCCCTGCTGCGCTTTCCCAAAGCGATCGTGCACGAAAACTGGACGATGGCATCTCACTGCGGCGTGATGATCCCGTACAGATCGTCTTCACCTCCGGCACGACTGGTGAGCCTAAAGGAGTGGTAATCACTCACGGCAATATCCTCGCCAACCTGGAACCGATCGAGCGCGAGGTCCATAAGTATCTGCGCTATGAGCGCATCTTTCATCCATTGCGGTTCCTCAATCTGCTCCCATTGAGCCACGTTTTTGGACAATTCATGGGCATCTTCGTGCCGCCGCTCATCGGAGCAACCGTCGTGTTTCTCGAGTCGATCAAGCCCTCTGACATTGTCAAGACTGTTCATCGCAATCGCGTGTCCGTGCTCATTACGGTTCCGCGGCTGCTGGGATCCTTGCGCGAGATGCTCGAGAGCGAGATGCAGGCGGCCATGGGTGACTCTCAGACGCAAACTGAAATGGATGCTGCCGGACAGGAGCATTTTGTCTGGCGCTGGTGGCGATTCCGACGCATCCATTCCCAATTTGGATGGAAGTTCTGGGCAATCATCAGCGGCGGCGCCACGCTGGATCCAGAAGATGAAGAGTTCTGGCGCAGACTGGGCTTTGCCGTCGTGCAGGGCTATGGCCTGACTGAGACGACATCCCTCGTGAGCCTCAATCACCCGTTCAAGCTAAGCCGCGGTTCGATCGGAAAGGCGCTTCCGGGTCGCGACATCAAACTTGACGAATCCGGCGAGATCCTCGTTCGCGGCCACAACATTGCCGGCAGCTACTGGGTGAACGGTAGGCCCGTGTCCTCTGGTGAGGGTGATTGGTTCCGCACTGGCGACCTCGGCACGGTGGACGAAGCAGGAAACCTTTACTTTAAAGGCCGCAAGAAAAATGTCATCGTGACCGCCGAGGGTATGAACGTCTATCCCGAAGACCTCGAAGCCGTCATACGTGCTCAGCCTCACATCAAAGATTGCGCGGTGGTTGGAATCGACCGCGGCGGCAATGGTGAGCCTTGTGCCGTATTAGTCCTCCAGCCTCAGGCAAACGGTACGGATGCATCTCAACTTGCCTCGTACGCGATTGATGCAGCGAACGCAAAGCTGGGATCGCATCAGCAAATCCGCCATTGGCTGATCTGGCCGGACTCCGATTTTCCGCGGACCTCAACGCAGAAGCCACGGCAGGACCTGATTGCCGGCTATGCTCGCGCACAGCTAGCACATTCCGGAAATGGAAATGTCCCGCGCAGCTCGGTGGGAGCGGCGATTGCCTCACTGAATAGAGTTGGTTCAATTCGTACTGGAGCGAAGCTCGACGATGATCTGAATCTGAGTTCTATAGATCGTGTTGACCTGCTTACCGCTCTGGAGCAGCGTCATCAGGTCGAACTC
>DATLKS010000240.1:0-1972 GCA_035538255.1 Terriglobales bacterium | reverse complement strand
GGATGGTGCGCCATATTTTACCCTCCGGGCAAGCCGGAGTTGTCGGTTTTGAAAATCAGTTTGACGCTACACACGCAACTGGAAAGACATAGTCATCCGATACCAAGTGCGGCCTACATCGTCGGCCGGAGAACTGACCTTTGAGAGAAAAAGAGATGGCCAGAAGCAACGCTTTACCGCTGGACTGGCCGTTCCCGGGACAGTCGACGACATACCATAGGGGGTGGCAGGAAATGAACCTGTTGTACTGATCGTTTTCTACGCTGGAAGTGCAGGGATGCCTCTCAATCAGCATCCGCGTCATTAGATTTCGCTTCCGCGCGGAACTCTAGATCGAAGGTAACGAATCCATCCTGAAAGAGGAGTCTGCATGTGGCCTAATGAGCGCTTGATCAATCTGTTCGGCATTGAGTTACCAATTATTCAGGCACCGATGGCTGGATCGGCGTTTTCGGATATGGTCGTCGCTGTTTCTGAGGCTGGAGGGCTCGGTTCGCTCGCATGTGCGCTGTTGAGCGTGGAACAGGCGCGCAGAGAGCTGGAAACGATCCGCCGAAAGACAGCTCGCCCAATCAATGTGAATTTCTTTTGTCACCCCCAGCCTCCCGGCGACCCGGCTCGCGAAATGAACTGGAGACGACATTTGGAGGCTTATTACACCCAAATGGGGATCGATCACAACGTTTCTGTCCTGAGCTCCAATCGCGCTCCCTTCGACGACAAGATGTGCGATCTCGTTCTGGAGTTCCAGCCGGAGGTCGTCAGCTTCCATTTCGGTCTTCCGGGCAGGAATCTGCTGGGGCCCGTTCGGAGGACCGGCGCGAAGATTATTTCCTCGGCGACTTCTGTGGATGAGGCGCGCTGGCTTGAGGATCAGGGATGCGATGCAATTGTCGCCCAGGGTTACGAGGCTGGTGGGCATAGGGGAATGTTTCTCACGCAGGATGTTTCTACGCAGGTCGGCACAATGGCGCTGGTGCCACAGGTGGTCGACGCCGTAAAAGTGCCAGTCATCGCCGCCGGGGGGATCGCCGATGCGCGCGGA
This sequence comes from Terriglobales bacterium, assembly GCA_035538255.1. Lineage (GTDB taxonomy): Bacteria > Acidobacteriota > Terriglobia > Terriglobales > Acidobacteriaceae > Gp1-AA112. The sequence continues at coordinate 927 of DATLKS010000240.1, read as the reverse complement.
ATGGTGGCGGCTTTTGCTCTTGGTGCTGTAGGGGTACAGATCGGCACGGCATACTTGCATTGTCCTGAGGCTCAAATCAGCCGAATCTATCGTCAAGCACTGAAAGACGCGAAGGACAACGAAACCGCAGTCACCAATGTATTCACGGGTCGTCCAGCACGAGGAATCGTGAATCGCCTCATGCGCGAGGCCGGACCAATGTCCGATGTCGCGCCGGAGTTTCCGCTCGCTGCCGCGGCTGTAGCGCCGCTTCGCGCGAAATCAGAAATGGCAGGATCGGCTGACTTCACCCCATTGTGGTCAGGCCAAGCCTCTCGTTTGAATCGGGAGCTTCCCGCAGCGGAATTGACCAAACAGTTAGCGGAAGAAACGCTAGAGAAGCTCAGATTCCTCCAAATCATGGCGTCACCAGACGTGCTCGCGCAAGCGGCGGCGCTAGCAACCGTCGGTAGTAGACGAGTCTCTCGCTAGTTTTTGGTCGCGCATCGGACGCGCTGGAGGTGGCATTTGGGAGATGATGATCGACAAGGCACCGCGTGAGCTGTACCACCGCGTCGTCGTATCTCAGATATGAAGGACTCCGACGCTCGCATAATCGATTACCTGGCGATGGCACATCTTGTCGCAAGGGCGCTGATGATCGCAAGCGCATAGATGCTGGAGGTGGTGCGGGCAGAGCAAACGGAGAACACTCTGGCCAATGAAAACCGAAAGGAGCAATCGTACATGACGGACGAAAAGGTAATCATGCTGATCGAAGCAAAGATCCAGCCGCCGCGTCGCGCAGAACTCATTGAGGCACTGCGCGAATACCTGCCGCTAGTTCGGGCGGAGCTTGGGGTTGAAGCCTTTTACGTCACCGCGCGAAAGGACGATCCAAATACGTTTGTTTTTTACGAGATCTACAAGTCGCAAGCTGCACAGGAT
>DATLKS010000239.1:0-1535 GCA_035538255.1 Terriglobales bacterium | reverse complement strand
CGCAGAGTCCAAAAAAGCTGCCTAGAAGCGCTCCGGCGAAGATGGTGAACAGCGTGAGTTCGGCTCCGAGGAATGCTCCGACCATGGCCATGAGCTTCACGTCGCCGAATCCCATGCCTTCGATGTGACGCACGCGAAAGTAAAGCTCGCCAACTACATAGATAAAAAGTGCTCCCAAGGCCGCGCCGAAAAGCGATTCGAGTAGAGAAACCACCGGAAGCGGCCATTGCAAAGCCAAAATCCTGCGAATGAGGGCGTGGGGAAGTCCGCCGACAGGAATCAGCAGGCTCAACGCGAGTCCGATGAGCAGACCGGGAATAGTTAGGGCGTCCGGCAAAAGGTGGTGCTCGAAATCGATGAAGATCAGGCCCAGCAACAGAAAAAAGAAGATACAGAGCTTGAGCAGAGTCCAGAGCGCAAGCTGGCTGGTAAGCGGAGCGGCGTAGAAGTACGCCGATACAAAGAGAAATCCACACAGCAGTTCGACAACTGCGTATCGCGGGCTGATGGGATGGCGGCAATCGCGGCAGCGTCCGCGCAAGATGATCCAGCTTAGGACGGGAATGTTGTCATAGCCGCGAACTGCGGCGCCGCAATTGGGACACGCGGAGCGCGGCTTCACCACGGAAAGTCCGCGAGGGACGCGGTAGATCACCACGTTCAGAAAACTTCCAAAAACCAGTCCGAATAGAAAGAGAATGACGGAGAAAATGTCGCTGGAAAGAAGATAGTTCACGAGGCTCTGGCTTGCGCGGATTATATCTGCTGCAACAGAGAGGTTGATGTGAGCGAATCCAGAAGCTCACATCGCGCATCCTGAGGATTTCAGATGACTTCATCGCAACGTTTAAGATGAACTCCACCTTGGCCTTGCTTGTTGTGAGGCTGGAGCGCGGATGTCCACTCAAAATCCAGCAATTACGGTCCAGACCGCGGAGGAACGAGACCGCGACCTTGGCTTTGGTTCGGTAGTCTCGCAGCAGCGGCACCTGCGGCTGTTGAACCGCGATGGCACGTTCAACGTCTCGCGCAAACAGACGCTGGCCGACTCGTTTTCCTACTACGCCTTAATAATGATGTCCTGGCCCGCCTTCATTGGGCTGGTGCTTGGAACGTACGTCGCGGCGAACGCTTTATTTGCCGGCCTTTATCTACTCTGCGGGCCGAATGCATTGCAGGCGACCGGAGGACAGGAGATATCCTCGCCATTCCTGAAGGCTTTCTTCTTCAGCGTCGAGACCTTCTCGACGATTGGGTACGGAAATATCGTTCCCGTGACGTTGTCTGCAAATGTGCTTGTTTCCATCGAGGCGGTCACCGCTCTGCTGGGATTCGCCCTTGCCACCGGGCTGCTGTTCGCGCGGTTTTCACGGCCAACAGCGAAGATCCTGTTCAGCGATTCCGCGGTCGTAGCTCCTTACAATGCAATTACTGCCTTTCAATTCCGCATCATCAACGCTCGCAACAATCAGATCATTGAATTGGGCGCTCGCGTTTTGCTCTCGAAGTTTGAAAATGTGGACGGCAATCGAATC
>DATLKS010000238.1:0-2201 GCA_035538255.1 Terriglobales bacterium | reverse complement strand
TTGTTACGATGCGAAAGGAAAGCGAAAGCACACAACGCTGTAATCCTATGGGCACCTAACCGAAGTTCGTCACGGCTGTAGGCAAAAGACAGCTAAGTCGTTCAAAATCAGTTCAGGCTACGTCGAAGTCTACACTACATTTTCGATTCAGTTCGAACGTCTCCGGGAGCGTGAGGCCCAGTTGCTGCAGTAGTCCCTTCTGCTCTGGCGTGAGTTCGGCGATGCGGCGCAGTCGTATTTCGCATCCGTCGGTGGTGGGCAGAACAATGTCGGCGCTCTGCACGGTAGAAAGCACGGCCAGCACCTTCATCGGCGACAGAGGCTGAGCATTGTAAACTCCGCTTGCCGAAGGTTGGGGGATGACGGGAGCTCGGCGCTTCAGCAGGTGCTTGAGCGTAACCCACAGGGCATAGCCGAGAAAAGCTACCAGCACATGAGCTTTGACCCGCGCTTCCCGTTGATGGAACAAGGGGCGGATGTAGAGCTCGCTCTTGAGTGTGCGGAAGGCGGCCTCGGCTTCCGTCAGCTGCATATACTCAGACCAAAGTTCTTCTACCGAGTCGACTTGTAGATTGGTGCGCAGCATGTAGGCGCCTTCCCGCAGATCGCGCCAAATCTTGCGATCCTCCTTGATGCTCCAGTGGAGACGAATTCCATCCGGAGTATCCTCGAGAACAATCTGGTAGAGATCATTCACCTGGGAATGCCGCGCTTGAATGCGTCCCAGACGTCGCTCCATCTTGTTGCGATCTTTCAGTCGACCGGTCGCGATGGTTTTAGCCAGACGTTTTAAGGCGTCTTCCATGTGCGCCGAGAAACGATGCCGGATGGCTTTTTCTTTCTCCTTGCGGCCGGCGGTGCGACAAAGAATGAAGGTCTCCTCGCCCTGTGGAATCGGTATCTTCTTCACTTCCACGTCCGGCTTGACCCGCGTCCAGTCGTCTTTCAGCAGCTCCTCTTCAAACTGCTTCATCTGGCTACGTGGCGTCCCTACCAAATACTGGCCCCCGCGTTTGCGGATCGCCGCCAGATTCTCTTCACTGACGATCCCGCGGTCCAGCACCCAGATGCGCCGGGCTTTACCATATTTGCGCTCCACCATGCGCAGAATGGTTTCCATCGTGGAAACGTCGGCGCGGTTGCCATTAAAGGTCTCGTAGCTGAAAGGGAACCCTTCGCTGTTGATGATCAGCGCGATGACCATCTGCTCGCAGTCGGGACGATGGTCGCGTGAGTAGCCGCGTGCCACCATCGGATTCTTCTCCGCCGCACCCTCCACATACGTGCTCGTCAGGTCATAGAGCAAGACATCGAACTCCGCCCCGAATAACTCACCGTAGCGTTGTTTGAGGTGCTGCTCCAGCTGAGTCTTGTATGGCAGAATCCGGTCCAGACAGCGGTACAGTCGCGTGTCGTTGATTTTCCCTTCTTCAATATTGAGCAAATCATCCAATGCCGTCGTCGGATACCAGCGCTCCTCGATCGCCAGTTCGCTGCCCGGCGCACACAGGCGATTGATCGTCAGCACCGCCACCACCCGCGACCAGGGCACATCCGCCTCCTCGTTATCCAGGCGGGCCGCGAAAAACAGATCCAATTCCAGGCGTCGCCACAATTCCAGACCCAACCAGCAGGCGCCGAACTGGCGCACACGCTCCAGCCGTACCCTGTTTACCAGCACCCGCGCCACTTGCGGATCGTCCGCCGGTGCCTCTACCTGCGAAGGGAACAGTTTCAACTGCTCCGTCTCGCCCTGTTCATTGAAGACTTCTATGGTCCTCAACCAGCGTGCCTGCGCCGAACCGTTCAGTTCGCCCAAGTAGCACAAGGTCTTTTGTCGCGGACCATCGGCGGTGCGGACGGTTTCCACCAGCGACCAATACGTGTGCTCCTTGCCGTCTTTGCTCCGTCTGTTCGCCCGCAGAAACATTCTGGGCGGATCTTGTCATGCTCATGCGGTGGCTGCAAGAGGGTTGGTCTACACTACATCGCGTTTTTGAGAATCCGCCGTTGCAAGTAAATACACTTGCGCGAACTGACACTCAAAAAATCGTGGAAATCACTGAAGCCGTGACGAACTTGGGTTAGTGTTTCCCTTTGGGATGCAGCATCTTCCCCCGCCAGCCAGGAATTCGTCCTCATCGGGGCAATCATCGTCATTCCGGTGGTGCTTGGATACACTGCATTTGCGTATTGGATTT
>DATLKS010000237.1:0-5082 GCA_035538255.1 Terriglobales bacterium | reverse complement strand
TGGATGATTTCTTTTACTGCACGGAGCGACATGACTCCTCGCTTACTGCGCCGGATTCTTCGCTTTTACGACTTTTGACCTTTATACTGCCTCCGACGCGCTCCTATTTGATGCTCGACCAAGATATTCGTTGCAACGACTATCTCGCTGGAACAATGACACTTGCAGTAGCCATGCGTAGCAGCCTCGCGAGCTGATGCTGCTGTTCATGGGTCAAATGGCCCAATTGTTTCCGATGGAGCCTCTGCAGGGGTTGGTCCAGACGTTCCAGGAGCTGGAGTCCAGTTGGCGTAATGCGGGCCATTACTGTCCTCCGGTCATTGCGATCTCTGGAGCGCGAGATCAGCCGGCGCTTTTCCAGTCGGTCGAGAAGCCGGGTGATGTCAGGATCGCGGGTGATCATGCGATTCGCAATCTCGCCGCAGGCGAGTCCCTCGGGCGCACCGCGCAGAATTCGCAAGACGTTGTATTGATTCGAGGAAAGATCTTCGATTTTGAGCAACTGAGCGACGCCGCGAGACAACCCGTCGGTCGTGCGCAGCAAAGCCAGGTATAGGACCTCTTCGGCACAGCCGGCATGCCTTGAGTTCTTCGCTACGATCCTTGGTAGCATTGAGTCCTGAATAGTCGTTTCAACGAATAATGTCAACGATGCAAGAGACAAGGCGAAGCCGGCCACTGTCTCGCGTCCATTCGGCCGTAGTTTAGGAGCGTTGGGCTACGCGCCTCAAGCGAAAGGAAGATCTCTGGTGGGCCCGGAGGGATTCGAACCCCCAACCAAGGGATTATGAGTCCCCTGCTCTGACCGTTGAGCTACAGGCCCGCTTTCCTCGGGATACAGTTATAGGTTACAGGGAATAAGGGAACACCGGAAGTTTTACGCATGCCGGGCGAGCTTCGTGCCGTTGAGATGGATCTGCCTTTGAATCTACTGAGAGTTTTTTCGCTTGTGCCGCCGGGAAAAGTTATGTCTGCATTTCCCCGGTATAAATTGCCATGCCCACGACTGCGTCGATGCCCAGATTATCAAGTCGCTGGACTTCTTCGGACGATGTAATTCCGCCCGCAACGATCAGCTTCTTCTTTGTTGCGGCTAGAAGATCCTCCAAAACGGCAGAGGGAAAGCCTTGCAGCAGTCCTTCGCTATCGATATGGGTATAGAGGAATGCAGAACAAAAGGGCTCGAGCTCACGCATTACGTCGGCGGGACGCAGTCCGGTGCTCTGCCGCCATCCCTTTATGGCAACGTATCCGCCCCGCGAATCGACCGCAAAGATCAGATGCTTGGCCTGGAGCTGCTCTGCGAGGTCCAGAGCGAACGCAACATTCACGCCCCTCCCGGAAAACAGAGACGAGCCGATAATTACTCTCTTTGCTCCCCAACTGAGTGGCAGGCGGGCGGCTTCCACACTGCGCAGGCCACCTCCAACCTGACAGGAAAGCTCGGAGCACAACTCCTCGACAAGCTTCCGGTTACTGCCAGTACTCATGGCTGCGTCGAGATCGATGACTTGCACCATGGGAAATTTGCGGAAACGCTCGATCCACTCGGAGAAGTCGTCGAACTCCAGAGCCTTGCGTTCTCCCTGGACGAGCTGCACGATCTTCCCGCCCATCAGATCGATGGAAGGAATCAGCACGGCAGCCTCACCGGAATCCCTTTCGCCTGCAGGACAGACTTCAACTCACGAATGTTTTCAATCCCAAAATGGAAGATTGACGCAGCCAGCGCCGCGTCGGCCCGACCTGGCCCAAAGACCTCCACAAAGTGCTCCGTGTTGCCCGCACCGCCTGAGGCGATAACTGGAATCTGCACCGTCGAGCTCACTGCCGACGTAAGCTGACAACCGAAGCCGCTGCCGGTCCCGTCGCGGTCCATCGACGTCAGGAGGATCTCGCCCGCCCCGTGCTGCTCCGCCTCGCGAGCCCACTCGGCAGCGGTCCTTCCCGTCGGGGTTCGTCCTCCGGCAATGTACACGTCATATTTCTGTCCGTTATTGCCCAGACGTGCATCTATAGCGACTACTACCGCTTGCGATCCGAAGCGCACTGCGATGCGTTCGATCAGTCCAGGATCGCGCAAGGCCGATGAATTGATGCTGATTTTGTCCGCACCCGCATCGAAGACTGCCTCGGCATCTTCTAGCGTGCTAATGCCTCCGCCAACAGTGAAGGGGATGAACAGCTCCCGTGCTGTGCGCTTCACCGTGTTCACCAATGTGGCCCGCCGCTCGTGCGTAGCTGTAATGTCGAGCAAAACAATCTCGTCTGCTCCCGATTCGGCATGCGCGCGCGCCAGCTCCGCGGGATCTCCAGCGTCGCGCAGATTGATGAACTGAGTACCCTTCACCACACGTCCAGCGTCCATATCGAGGCAAGCGATGATGCGTTTCGTCAGCATGATTCTTATTCATCACGACAACACAACCACCGGCGGCAGGATTGGGCTGGGATAGAGGAGCCCATCGCCGAGGCGGTTGCTCGTAATAAGCTCGATTCCCGAGTTGCAAAACTGCGACACAAGCGGCTGTCCCACCCGCTGCTGCAGGTGGTTCTGTCACAATCCCACAAAATTCCTTAGCAGCCGCAGCCCCACCTCGCCCGACTTCTCTGGATGGAACTGGACGCCGAAAAGATTTCCGGTTTCGACGACTGCCGAGTAAGCTCCCGCATACTCTGTGACAGCAACGGTCTCGGCCGTGACGGGAGCGCAATAGGCGTGCGAGTAATAGACAAAGGACCCGGATTCAATCCCCTTCAGCAACCTGGAATCGCGAAGCTTCGCAAGGCGGTTCCAGCCAACATGGGGAACCTTGAGCTCGGAGGAGCAGAAGCGATCACATCGCCCCGGAATTACTCCCAATCCCGAAGCCTCTGGAGCCTCAGTGCTGCCGGCAAGCATCCACTGCATCCCTACGCAGATTCCTAAAAAGGGCTTACCGGCGCCGATGCTATCCTGAATGGCTCCGCGCAGGCCTCTGCGATCCAATTCCGCAGTCGCCGCAAAGTGTCCTACTCCTGGAAGCACAATCTTCTCCGCCACCTTTACGACTTTCACATCGTCAGTGACCATTGAGTCAGCGCCAAAATAATCAAGTGCCTTCTTCACCGAGGCCAGATTTCCTGCTTTGTAATCGATGATGGCTATCACAGCAGCCCCTTGGTGCTGGGCAGCATCTTCGCCAATCGCTTGTCGCGAGAGCAGGCAAAACGCAAGGCGCGTGCAAAGGCCTTGAACAGCGCTTCGAGCTTGTGATGATTGGAGCGGCCGTAGAGCGTCTTTAGGTGAACGTTGGCGCGCGCTCCCCGTGAAAAGCCTTCGAAAAAGTCATGTACGAGTTCAGATTGAAGATCTCCGACCAGACGCGTGCGCACCTTCGTGTCCGCCACGGTCGAGGCGCGTCCACTCAGATCCACCGCTGCCAGGCCAAGCGTCTCGTCCATGGTCATGAGAAAATATCCGGCGCGCAGAATGCCTTTGCGATCTCCAAGCGCTCGGTCGAACGCCTCGCCGAGCGCAATCCCCACGTCTTCCACGCTGTGATGCTGATCGACATCGAGGTCGCCATTACAGTTAAGCCGAAGATCGAATGCACCGTGTCGTGTGAACAGCTCCAGCATGTGATCAAAGAAGCGAATGCCGGTGGAGATCTCGTACTTGCCACGCCCATCGATGTTGAGCACGAGCGCGATTTTCGTCTCGGCGGTATTGCGTTCGAGTTTTGCGGTCCTCATCGCCCGCCCCCATCCTGCACGTTTGCCGTTGGCTGCTTGGGAGGAACCCAACCAATGGCCTTCAGTACCTTCGGCAGAGCCTGCAACAGCTCATCAATGTGTTCGGCGGCGCCGACAGTGATGCGCACGCAGCCGTCGCACCCTGGATCGCTGCTGCGATCGCGCACCAGAATGCCGCGTTTGCGCATTTGAGCTACAAACTCTGCATGCTGAGCACCAATTTTGATCAAGACGAAGTTCGCCTGGCTGACCCAATACGGGATTCCATGACACGCAAGCTGGATCATCAGCCGCCCGCGCCCCTGCACGACCTGGTGAACATATCGTTCGACAAATGCACGGTCCGCGATCGCCGCAGGCAGACAAGCGAGGGCAACGCCGTTCACGTTATAGGGCGAACTGACTTTCCGGACCATGGTCATCTGCGCTTCGCTTCCCGTAAGCACGCCTATCCGCAATCCAGCTAATCCGTAAGCTTTAGAGAAGGTCCTGGCGACGAACAGGTTTGGGAATCGACTCGCCTGCCCGAGCACAGTCTCGCCACAGAATTCGTGATAGGCCTCATCCACCAGGACCGCGGCGAATGGAGCAGCATCAGCAATTTTCAGCAAATCTTGGCGAGCCACCAGTGTTCCGGTTGGATTGTTGGGACTCGCTAGGGCAACCAGCCGGGTCTTTGGACTAACTCGGGACAGAACCTGATCGATGGGAAGGCGAAATCCATCTTCGGGATCCGCTTGCACCGTGACAACGGTTGCCCCGGTGCTCTGCGCATAAATCTCATACATCGAAAAGGTCGGAGCAACGATGATGACCTCGTGCTCAGGCTCCAGGTACGTCTCGCAGAGCAAGTGGACGGCTTCGTCAACTCCATTTGTAAGCAGCACCTGCGGCGCCGTCAGCCGCAGATACTTTGCCACGAGCCCTTCTAGTGGTGCTCGCTCCGGATATTTGGTTAGTTCCTCGCTCCCAAGCTGCTGCAGGACCTCGGCCACCTTCGGCGAAGGAGCCTCGGTGTTCTCGTTGAAGTCGAGGCGCAAGCCTTCGCGTCCGCTCAGCGGCGGATGATATTCCTTCATGTTCCGCACCGCTTCCCGGGCTTGCAAAATCTTCTCCGTCACGCTTCCATCCTCACGGCAATTGATTGCGCGTGCGCAAGCAGGCCCTCTGCACGCGCCAGCGTTGTGATCTCGCGCGCGATTGTTCCCAACCCCTGCGCCGAGAACTCTTGGACGGTGATCAGCTTCACAAAGTCATTGACACTGAGTCCTCCACGAAAGCGTGCCGAGCCTCCGGTGGGCAGAACGTGGTTGGGACCGGAGGCATAATCACCTGCTGCCTGGGGAG
>DATLKS010000236.1:0-2507 GCA_035538255.1 Terriglobales bacterium | reverse complement strand
ATCCACCGCGAACACGACGTCCGGAGGCGGTACTTCTGCAGCTGCCCGACGCGAACAACCTTCCGGTCTTCTTGCTCTAATCACCGATCTGTTCTCGTTGACGCGCAAGATTCACAACATCGATGACGGCATCCGTACGACCGATGCTCTAGCGCAGGCTTCGCAGGATTTGCGCCAGCCAATTGCGAGAAACCTCGGTCCTTTGGTTCAGCGCGGCAATGAACTCGCGCAAGCAGCCGACACCAGCGACATTGCTGGATTACAGCAGCAGAAGCGCGAGCTGGACGCCTTGACTGCTCAATTCAAGCAGAATACAAGCCTGGTTCTCCCCCTCAGCAAACAAGCCGTACTTCTGGATCTGTACAAGAGCAGCCTCACTCGTTGGCGCAACGCGGTCAAGACGCAGTACCAAATCGACCTCAAAAACCTCGGCGTGCGACTGCTGATCGTGAGTCTTGTGGTCGTCGTTTTCGTTGTGCTGGGAGAGATCTGGAAACGCGCAACCTTCCGGTATGTACATGACTTCCGTCGGCGCTATCAGTTCCTTCTGCTGCGACGAATGTTACTGTGGTTCGTAATTGGAATCACCATCGCATTCGCACTCGCTACCGAAATCGGATCGCTCGCGACTTTTGCCGGCCTGATCACGGCCGGCATTGCGGTTGCACTACAGAACGTGATTCTCGCGGTGGCAGGCTATTTCTTTCTAATCGGACGCTATGGAGTACGCGTTGGCGACCGCGTGCAGATCTCCGGAGTCACCGGTGATGTAATCGATATCGGCCTGATCCGCCTTCATCTGATGGAGATGGGAGGAAGCGGCAATTACATTCAGCCTACCGGTCGCGTAGTTGTGTTTTCTAATTCCATTGTCTTTCAACCGTCCGCGAGTTTTTACAAGCAAGCTCCCGGCACGAACTTCATCTGGCACGAGGTAACCCTGACACTAGCTCCCGACAGCGACATCCAACTCGCCGAGTCCCGCATACTTGGTGCGGTGGAAAAGATCTACGCCACTTATAAGAATCAGATAGAGCAGGAGCACCAGCAAATGCAGAACCTGCTCAACGTGCGGGCCGCGGCGCCAAAACCGGTAAGCCGACTGCGCCTCGCGCAGGGCGGGCTGGAAGTCGTGATTCGCTATCCTGTTGAACTCGATAATGCCGCCGAAATTGACGATCGCATCACGCGCGAACTGCTCAGCGCGTTGGAAGAATCACCGCGCTTGCGACTCGTTGGCTCCGGCACTCCTAACATTCAGGCGGTGCCGACCTCACAGATACCGAGCGAACCACATGAGGTAAAAGCCGAGAGCGACGGCAAGTGATCGCTTCAATTCAGGAATACTGAAACATGAATGCTCCTGCCACGAGCACCAGCTTTACGATTCGCGAAACCTGCGCTGACGATCTCGAAGAGATTCTCGTCCATCGTCGGCTGATGTTCTATGACATGGGGCACCGCGAAAACGAAGTGCTCGAGGCAATGGTGCGGAGCTCGCGTCCGTTCATCCGGCGTTATCTGGAAGAGCACTCGTATCAAGGATGGTTTGCGATCGCACCAGATGGTCGGGTCGCCGCCGGAGCCGGGCTTCTGATTACGGATCACGTTTCTGGTCCACTTAGTCCCGAACAAGTCCGCCGCGCGTATTTGCTCAACGTTTACACCTACCCTGAGTTTCGCAAGCGGGGATTGGCACGGCAGCTCACGGAAAGAGCCATCCAGTGGTGCCGTAAAGAAAGGTTCAAAATTCTCTGGCTCCATGCCAGCGACTACGGCCGTCCGTTGTACGAGTCGCTCGGATTTGAGCCGACGAATGAGATGAAATTGATCCTGTAGAACCTATCGTTTCCCACCTGCGAATTCAGCTCGCAAGGGGGAGTATTAATTCAGTTTCTGTCATCCCGAAGCGCCGGTTTTTCGCGAGGGATCTGCTTTACGGTGCTCGAGAGCAGAAAGCAGATCTCTCACCCGGAACAACAATTTCTTCGCACAGATACGCATGGCGGCGGGTTCGGGATGATACTTAAATTTGATAACAGGACTCCGAACGTGCGCCAGCAAGAATTCCTTTGGGGACTAGTTCCCTGCGCTGCTCCCAGTTCCGGAAAACTCCTCCGACATCCAGCGTTCGAATGCTGTCATGTTCTGCGGCCGTCCGAGAAAGTTCTTCACCAGATCATTGGCGGACATCGTTCCACCCGGCTCGAGCACTACTCGGCGGTAGCGCATCGGGGTACCGCCCGCGAGCAGATTCTCCTGGTTGAACTGCATGAAAAAGTCTTCGGCGATTACTTTGTCCCAGAGGTAGGTGTAGTAGGCAGACGAATGGCCGCCCAGATGACTAAACGACGCCCACATATGTGTTCCCGGAGTGGGAGTAAACAATGTGTAGCGCCGGATATCCTGCTGCACGACAGCGTCAGGATCCGTCGTTTGCGGTTTCGATTTGTAAAGATCGTATGAGACGGCGGTGTAGTTATTCTGCGTGACAGCCCAAGTTGCGC
>DATLKS010000235.1:0-1647 GCA_035538255.1 Terriglobales bacterium | reverse complement strand
CCTGGCGTTGGAAAATGTTTTCCAACCTATAAAATGGCAGGTACTCGCTGAACTTGCTGGTCACGATATATGCCAACAGCCCAGGTCCGGCCATGCCTTTTTCAATGGCCGCTTCGGCCTTGACGGCCACTTCGATCTGCGGATTCTGCCCTGCTTTCTCGCAACCCGGACAGGCATACTTCTTGCGCACATGCTGCAGGCGCTCAAAGTGGCCGGGAACATATTCGATCTGCCAGCTCTCGTCAGAGCCAATCTCTTTGCGCTCCACGCCACAGCAAGGGCAGATTCGTTGCTCCGCACTCAGTTCGTCGACGTGAGTTGTGACTGGAAGATTTTCGAAGTTGGCAAGATTGCGCCGCCCTGGATGCCGCTTGATTCGCCGCAGCTCGTACTCAGGCTCGGTCTTGGCAGGCACATCGTCGGGGTGAATCGCCTTCTGATTCAGCCCTTCGGCGAACTCGAGCAGCGCCTGGGCGATGTCTGCGCTCGAATGCAGCCGGTCCGCGCGTGGTCCGTAATACAGCTTCTTATAACGTTCCAGCTCTTGTTGCAGCCGCAGATTGTCGAGGTAGAGTTCGTCGGTGCGTTGCTTCAGCTGCTCGGCTCGCTGTTTCTCGTGATCCCGTTCCAGAATGAGCCGACGCAGAATGGCTTCCAGCGATTCCCGATCTGTTGGAAGGTCCTTCAGGTTTGCGTCCACAGTATGTGCTTACTATAGACGCAAAGCCTGTGGGTATTTCAGGCAGAATAGGCTTTTTCTTTGTTTCCGTTTTTGGTACTGGTGTAGCGCGGCACGCGTTTCAACTTCGATACATCAATGCCGTCCAGCACCATGGCTAATTCGCTGGCTCGCAATTCTATGGAGCGCGCTCCTGGCTCGACTCGAGGCAGCTTGAACACCCCCGCCTCTAATCGCTTGTACCAAAGTAGGAATCCGTCCTGATCCCATACCAGAATCTTTAATCGGTCGCCACCTCGTGAGCGGAACACAAAAAGATGTCCACTCAGAGGATCCTGGCCGATCACCGCGCGGACTCGCTCCGCCAGCCGATCAAACCCGCAGCGCATGTCCGTCGCCTCTGCCGCCAACCAAATGCGAGTTGCCTGCGCATGATCAAGGGTGTGCAAGCTGGGCAGCCCGATCATGATGCCGATTCCACCACAGCCATGACTGCGCGCAAATGACTCGCATCGAACTCTGGTGCCACGATCAGACTGCGGCCATTGCTCAATCGCACCTCAATCGTGCCTACCGGCGGTGCGTTCAAATGCCTCATGCGCAACGATGGTTTGGCAACTTGTAGTTCGATGAACTGCGGCGTCGCGACTTCTCGCAACCGTTTCTTCCAATAATAAAAGCGCGATTTACGTAGCTCTCGCGTGCGGCAAAACGCCGCCACGCTCTGCCCGCTTTCCTCCTGCTCTCGAAGCAGGCTCCGCCATTCCGCGTCCTTCATAGGTTGGATCATTCCGCAAGCTTGCCCCCTCCCGCGCTCATAGGCAAGATGCGGTTCGAATATCGCTCACGATATTTCGAAGTCGATAACATCAATCCAGGCACATATAAGGTTGTGGCCACCGCTCAGGGGTTCGAGGTGCTCGAACGGGAAGGACTTACACTTGCCGCCGACGCCCGCATTAATGTGC
>DATLKS010000234.1:0-1543 GCA_035538255.1 Terriglobales bacterium | reverse complement strand
AAAGAAGTGACCTCGCACGTGCGTCTGTGACAGACTCCTCTGAATCTCCAGCTTTGTCCTGGCATAACGCGTTTTGCGGACGCATAGGTCACGTGCGCACGTGCGTGACCCAACCGCCAGTTTGGGTACTATGAGCCACTTTTCCGGTTACCGCGTTAGGACGTAGCCGCCCGGCGGCGGACGCTACGCGTGAGGTATTGGAGCGTTGGTTGCTTGATGGCTTGGATATAAGTGTGGGTCACAGGAGGTGTTCCCGTGACCCATCTTCGAAAAATGATGCTGGAGGAACTCCAACGTCGTGGTTATGCAGAAAATACCATACGCCACTACCTTCGTGCAGTAGAAGATTTCGCTCGACGATTCCGCTGTTCCCCCGACCGCTTAGGCCCTCGACACATCCGTGAATATCAAGCGGAATTGTTTCAGAAGCGCAAGTTGTCAGCGAATTCCGTAGGACAACACCTGGCGGCGTTGCGCTTTTTCTACATCAAGACGCTCCGCAGAGCGTGGAGCCTGGCCGACACTCCTTATCCGAAGAAGGCGCGTCGACTGCCGACGGTTCTGAGCCGAGAAGAAGTCGCGCAACTTCTCCATGCGACGCGCACTCCTTCTGAACGGATTCTGCTCATGACCCTTTATGCCACCGGCGCCCGGAACTCCGAGCTGACCCATCTGAGGGTCACGGACATCGATAGTCAGCGCATGGTGGTGCACATCCGCGGCGGTAAGGGTCGTAAAGATCGCGATGTCATGCTTAGCCCCAAGTTACTCATGGCACTCCGCACCCATTGGCGTTTCTACCATCGCAAATCCAGCACCTGGCTGTTCCCCAGCAACTATCGTAAGGATCGGCCGATCGATACGAAAACCGTTTGGTACGTGTGCCGCAAATCCGCCCAGCGCGCCGGCCTTCAGAAACGCGTCCATCCCCACACGCTTCGTCACTGTTTTGCAACGCATCTCTATGAAGCCGGCACGGATCTTCGCGCCATTCAGGTCCTGCTCGGGCATGAAGACCTGAAAGACACCCTGGTTTACGTACACCTCGCCATACAGCGCCTCAACGCCACCGCGAGTCCTTTGGACTCGCTATCCATGAACGACAAGCCAATCGGCGAGAAATAGATGAGCCGGCCGCCTCTGGAGGTGGCCGATATCATCCGCGCGGCGGGAGATGCTTTCATCGAACGAAACCGCCATTGGCTTGGTTGGAAGCATGTCAAGGTGCTGTTAGCCATTGCTAGGTGTCGTACCGCCGCACTCGGCGGTCATCTCGATCAATGCACCCGCTGCGGGCATCGCGCCATCTCCTTCAATAGCTGCAGAAATAGGCACTGCCCGAAGTGTCAGACTGTCGCACGGGAACGCTGGATCGCGGCGCGTCAGCGAGAACTGCTCCCCACGCGCTACCTGCACGTGGTCTTCACCTTGCCCAGTCGCTTGGCGCCACTGGTCCTACAGAACAAGAAGGTTCTCTACGATCTCCTGTTCCGTACCAGTGCAGAAACCCTTCTCGAAGTCGCTCGCAATCCGAAACACCTCG
>DATLKS010000233.1:0-2511 GCA_035538255.1 Terriglobales bacterium | reverse complement strand
ACCACATTGCCCGCGATTCAGGTTGCGTTCTCCACGTTCCTGATCGCCGTCACCTGGCTGGTTCCTTTCGATGGGTATCTCATCGACCGTTTCGGACCGCGTCCCATAATGGTCATTGCCGGAATTCTGGTAGCAATCGGATGGGTGGGCGCCGGAAAGGCCACTTCAGTCGCTCAGCTCGTTGCCGTTTACACAATTGGGGGAGTTGGAACGGGAATCGTATACGGAGGAACCATCGGCAATGCTCTGAAGTGGTTCCCCGACTGGCGCGGGCT
The DNA here is from genome assembly GCA_035538255.1 of Terriglobales bacterium. Classification (GTDB taxonomy): domain Bacteria; phylum Acidobacteriota; class Terriglobia; order Terriglobales; family Acidobacteriaceae; genus Gp1-AA112. The sequence goes on along the minus strand of DATLKS010000233.1, from coordinate 2,236 downwards.
CTGCGTAGGCCTTACGAGCGGAGCCTATGGCCTCGGCACCGCGCTAACCGTGAGCGCGATCGCTTCGATGATTAAGACGTCTGGCTACGCGCACACCTTCATTGTCTGGGGTATCGTGCAGGGACTCATTGTCGTGCTGGCGGCGCTTGTAATGGAGAATCCGCCGCAGAATTGGACGCCTGTGGCCGTCAACACGAGTGGACAGAAGAAATCTTCGGTTCACACGTCAGGCGCCGACATGTCTCCGTTACAGATGAGCCGGACTGGGGCTTTCTGGCTGATTTACCTGATGATGATGTTGATGTCTTTCGGTGGCCTGATGGTAGCAGCCCAACTCAGTCCAATCGCCAGGTTCTACCACGTGGATAAAGTTGTGCTCGCATTTGGGGTGTCGGCTCTGGTGCTCGCGATTCAAATCGATCGCATCCTGAACGGGCTCACGCGCCCATTTTGGGGTTGGGTTTCCGACCATCTCGGGCGTGAAAACACTATGTTTATGGCATTTAGTTTGGAAGCACTGGCAGTTCTGTTGCTCCTTCGCCTGGCCAGTCATCCGGTGTGGTTCATCGCTCTTTCCGGACTCTGCTTCTTTGCATGGGGCGAGATCTTCTCGCTGTTCCCGTCGATTACGGCTGACTTGTTCGGCCCAAAGTGGGCTACTACAAATTTTGGCGTCGTCCTGACCGGCGCGGGAGTGGCATCGATCTTCGCCGGACCCGTGGCGGCGCTGGCGTCGGCAAAGAGCGGGAATTGGACAAGCGTCTTCTGGGCCATGATCGCGTGCGACATTGTCTCTGCACTCATGGCCCTTTTCTGGCTCAAGCCGCTGGCAGCGCGGACGATCAGGCGAGCGCAGTAATACTCTGCATCAAGACCAATGCCCCAAGCATCGCTAGAAGCGGTGCCGGGAGCGACAATCGTTTTTACAAATCCTTGACAATTCGTCCCCAGCCCGCTGATATCGTTAGCACCCAAAGAAGCGCAAAAGACTCCATGGATCGAATTCTCGTCATCGAAGACGACCCAAAAGTTCAGCGAGCTATGAGCCGGCTATTCGAGCCGGAAGGGTTTGTAGTTGAGATCGCGTCGGATGGTGAAGCCGGTCTGCAGGCATTCTCAGAGCGCCAACCCAACGTCGTGATCCTCGATCTGCGAATGCCAGGAATGGGCGGCCGCGATGTGTGCCGCGAGATCAAACGGCGCTCGCCGGCCGTTCCCATCATCGTAGTAAGCGCGACTTCTGATGTCATGGACAAAGTCCTGCTCCTGGAACTGGGAGCCGACGATTACGTGACTAAGCCCTTCTCTCCGCGCGAGCTTTTGGCGCGCACTCGCGCTGCATTACGTCGATCTTCGCGAGTTCCCAATGAGGAGAGGTTCTCCTTCGACAGAGTGACCGTCGACTTTACCCGCATGCAACTCGTCCGCGCGGGCGAACTGGTTCCCATGACGGCGCAGGAGTTCAAAGTCCTCAAGTTCATGGTTGAGAACCGGGAGCGAGTAATTTCCCGTGATGAATTGCTCAACGAAGTCTGGGGATATCAGGATTATCCCAGCACTCGTACCGTGGACAATCACATCTTGAAGCTTCGTCAGAAGCTCGAGCCGGAACCCGCGAATCCCGCACACTTTCTCACTGTACATGGCGTAGGATACCGTTTCGTTCCCTAGCGCACCTTTGTGACTCTTCGCGCCAAATTTCTTCTCGCACTGCTTCTCATTTCGGCCAGTCTGACCATCTCTAGTCTCATCGTGGTGAGACGCGTGATCAGCCGTCATGTGCGCGCCCAGATCGTGGAGGATCTGAGAAATTCGGTTGCGACCTTCGAAAACGTGCAGCGGCAGCGCGAGACGAACCTCGTCCGCTCCGCCGCCTTGATGGCCGACCTGCCGATTGTGCGTGCGCTCATGACTACGCGTCATCCGGCGACTATTCAGGACGCTTCAACGGAACTCTGGCAAACCGCGAGCAGTGATCTGCTGGTCCTCGCAGACGCAGGCGGAACGGTGATGGCGGTGCAGTCCAAATCGGGAGACCTGACTCAAGCAGAAGTAGCAAGGCAACTGTCGCCATCTCCTTTTCCCACTGATGAGGTTCGTTGGTGGATTTCCGGCAATCACTTGTTCGAAGTTGCAGAGCAGCCAATTTACCTTGGGCCTGCCGGCCGCAACCACCTCGTGGGCTTCATTTTTGTTGGATCAGAGATCGATGAAAAGGTGGCGCATGAATTGAGTC
>DATLKS010000232.1:0-1574 GCA_035538255.1 Terriglobales bacterium | reverse complement strand
CTCGCGTTTACGCGAATTGTATCACCGGTTGTGAAAGCCGGATCGGCAAATGACGTGAGCACCTGCGCTCGCGCCAATACATCTGCTGAACGGGGCTGTGCGAGGGTACGCTGCGTCGCAGTCTCGTCCAGCAAATTGCGTAGCCCGCACTTGTATGATTCGAGAGCCGCGTCATACGACTGGGTCGCGGACTCAAGAAGTGCGAGGGCGGCCTGGCGCTGCCCGGAAGGCGGTTTTTCGATTCGAGTAAGCTGTCCAGACCTCATCTGAAATCTGGTCGCGTTTGACGTAGGGTTCGGCTTCTGCAGCGCGAACGTCAGTCTGCGCCTGCGCAATGCGTTTTTTCTCGCGCCTCCATCGAACACCGTCCAGCCGAGATTGAAACACAATCCGCCGAGCAGATCAGCAGTACACGCCCAGGGGAATGGTATCTGTAAACCGTAGAGCCACGGCGCGGCCGGGCTGGCATTGACGGTTAATGAAGGGTAGTACGATGCTCTTGCTACCAGACTCTTGCATTTGCGGTCCGTATTTCCGCCACCTGCTGCATCAGATCAGGGCGTTGCCCCAGTGCACGATCGATCGCTTGCTCGACCGTATCGCCGATCGATTCAGGAGTGGGTATCTGATCATCGAATCGGTAATTCCCATTGAGCGAGTCTCCTGGGACTCCGTACGCTCTCGTGACGCGGCATCAACAAGAACGTCTACCAGCAACTCCGCTGCGTTTTTTTTTCACCATCACAATGCTTTCTTAGACAAGCTTGACCCGCTGAGTCCGTGCAATTGCCCTGCCATGCAATTCACAAAAGAAAGAAATGTTGGTGCGGACAATGAAAAGCGTCGAAGTTGGCAATCATTTAGCAGAAGACCGTTTTGGGGGGCAGATGGGATCTCACGCTGGCTCAACGGCGCCAGCGCGACGAACGTCGCTCCAGCAGAACAGAAGCCGAGGGTGTTGCATTCGTGCTCGATCTGAGGGCGCAAAATGGGGAGCCAAAGCTGAGTTTCCCTCTAATCGTCCTCGAACCAAGGTCTCGGGGGCAAACGACTGATTTACGCAGGAACGGGCTCAGCCGGGCTCGCCGCGCCGGAAAAAGCCTCCTGCTCCTATCCTTGTTGGCACGGAATTGCCATGGCTCGTCCACGGAACGGCCTGTAGGCGCTTAACGCCAAATGCGGCACCGCAGTCAGCGCAGCGCCGAAGGCGGCTATGCGGATGCGCTCAAGTGCAAGCTCAACTAGGCACAGGCGACTTCGATTCTGGCTTGATTGAGCAATGACCGAGTCTTCGGGGGATTCTCCGGAAGCAGCATCTGCGCTGTCGCGTGGCCCCGAATCACGCTCCCAGATTGCCTTCTCGGCTTGGTCAATGGCTTGCTACAGCTCGCGTGCTGTTCGCGCAGTCGGCTCTTGAACTGTAGAAGGAGGTATTTATCGAATAGGGGATCTGCCGCCAAACTCATATTTTGAATCTCCTTAGGGGGGCTGGAACCTCCGTTCAAATCGGTTAAACAACACCGGCCGACCTTGTCTGGTTTGCTTCCAGCTGCCTGTGGTCATCGATATCGGAC
>DATLKS010000231.1:0-2946 GCA_035538255.1 Terriglobales bacterium | reverse complement strand
TTTCGCCTGCGTTATTTGCACCGCGGCCCACATTCCCCGTGCTCTGCCGAGCAACTGTGCCGACTACTGTGGTTAGGCATTTCGCGCCCTGTTGCCTGCAATACGAGTTGAAATGGGGAGTCCTCCTCTTACTCTCCACCGCTGCCGACATACATATCACTCTCTCCAACTCTTCTCGCCCAGAGAACGGAAAATCTTTCTTCGTAAATAGCCAGGCTATACCGCTCGCTGTCGACCTCATCTCTCAGACCAGATTTTGCGCGTTTACCACCGCTCTGGTAGCAAAAGTTCCGAAACGGCTGACTCCGAAGCGCGAGGTTTGACAGACGTGCCGATGCCCGTGTAATCTCACTTGCGAGATGACTCCGCTCCAACATCATCGCCATTATCACGCGGCGAACATGTCGGCGGAGCTTCTCTAGCGAATTCAGCAATTATAGAGATCAAGAGCCCGCTGACGCGATATGCGCCGCGGGCTTTTTTGCTTAGGGCAGGCACAACTGCTCACACGGATTTCTATCGATGGATTCCGGAAACACGCGCAACTCACGAGTGAGACGGATGAGCACGTATGACGCGATTGTAATCATGCTCCACTCTTGGGTGATCAGTGTGAATCCATGCGCATCCGTGTCATCCGTGTGAGTAGTTGTCGTTGTTTCGATTTGGAGAAAGAAATGATCGCAATTGATTTCGACAAAATGGACGGGCTAGTTCCCGTAGTGGTGCAGGACAACGCGAATGGCGATCTGTTGATGGTGGGCTTCGCTAATGCGGAGGCATATCGCCGCACGCTGGAGACTGGCTTCGTGAGCTTCTTCAGCCGCACGCGTCAGAAACTGTGGATGAAAGGCGAGACTTCGGGCAATCGTTTGCGCGTGATCTCGGCCGCGACTGACTGCGACAACGACTGCCTGCTGTTTCGCGTTGAGGTGGAGGGAGACGGCCTCGTCTGTCACGAAGGCACCCGCTCATGCTTCACTAAGAAGATAGAGGTGAATCCAGCGCTCGCCGAGGTAAAGCGATGAAGATCCGCCTCGGCATACCCAAAGGCAGCCTGCAGGACGCCACAATTGCGCTGTTCGCGCGCGCCGGATTCAACATCTACGCAAGCGGCCGTTCGTACTTTCCCGGGATCGATGATCCTGAGATCGAATGCATGCTCATTCGCGCGCAGGAGATGGCGCGCTATGTCGAGCATGGATTCCTCGATGCGGGTCTCACGGGCCGCGATTGGGTGATCGAGAGTGGCCTCGAGGTCGAGACGGTCACAGACCTCGTCTATGCCAAACAAAGCCGAGGAAAAGTGCGCTGGGTGTTAGCTGTCCCGCAGGATTCGCGTTTCGAAAAGGCAGAAGACCTGCGCGACTGCATCATCGCCACCGAGCTAGTGAACACGACCAGGAATTATTTCGCGTCGAAAGGCATAGCCGTGAAAGTAGAGTTCTCCTGGGGGGCCACCGAGGTGAAGCCGCCGATTCTCGCCGATGCCATCGTCGAAGTGACCGAAACGGGAAGCTCCTTGCGAGCCAACCGTTTGCGGATTATCGAAACCGTGTGCGAGTCGCAGACGCAGCTCATCGCCAACAAGAAGGCTTGGCAATGTGCCGAAAAGCGCAAGAAGGTTGAGAACATCGCGTTAATGCTGCGCGGGGCTATCGACGCTCAGGGCCGAGTGGGCCTCATGCTCAACGTACGCAAGTCCGATTTGGGACAGGTGCTCGCCGTGTTGCCAGCGCTAAACAGTCCTACGGTTTCGGAGCTGAGCGATCGTGAATGGGTAGCGGTGAACACGATTCTCGAAGAGAGCGTCGTACGCGATGTGCTGCCAAAGCTGAAAGATGCAAATGCGAGCGGGATCGTCGAGTATCCGTTGAATAAGATTGTGATGTAGGAAACGGGAAGCTCTTCCGTCGTTTTAGGAACTTTCATTCCGAAGCGCCGATTTTGCGCGAGGGACCTGCTGTTTGGAGGTTTGCGACACAAGCAGATCCCTTACGCAAATCTAAGCTTTCAGGACCAATTTCCACATCGCTGCGGGTTTGGGATGACAGTTCTTGCATCAACGCGGCCGTATCCGCGTTGGGGGGCTTCCAGCCAACGACCTAACGTGTTCTGATCACTATTGATGAAACTAATCACCGGCAAAAGCAGTCAGAGTGTCTTAAAGCGGCTGGCAAATCGCGGTGCGCTCGATCTCGCGCGTGCGGAGAAGACCGCGGCGAAGATCGTGAATGACGTGCGTAAAAGTGGCGACGCTGCTGTGCTGCGCTACTCGCGCAAATTCGATGGGTTCACTGGCAAAACCATGCGCGTGAGCGAATCTGAGATCAGTGGAGCATGGCAGCAGGTCACGCCAGAGTTTCGTCAGGCGTTGGAGACAGCGGCGCGCAACATCCGGCGTTTTTGCGAATGGCAGAAGCCGCAGGAGTGGATGCGTGATGTGCAGCCGGGCTTCAAACTTGGGCAGCTCGTGCGACCGCTGGAATCGGTCGGCTGCTACGTTCCCGGTGGTCGGCATCCGCTGCCTTCGACGTTACTGATGACTGTTATTCCTGCGCAGGTCGCAGGAGTACCGCGAATTGTGGTGGTCTCTCCCCGTCCTGCACTGGAAACCCTAGCCGCAGCCTCGCTGTTGGGAGTCAAGGAAGTTTATGGTGTCGGAGGTGCGCAAGCCATTGCGGCCCTCGCCTATGGAACCCGCTCAATTTCGAGAGTGAACAAGATCGTCGGACCGGGCAATGCATACGTAACCGCAGCGAAGAAACTGGTGGCATTCGATTGCTTCATCGACATGCTCGCTGGTCCCACCGAAGTCGTGGTGCTTGCCGAAAGCGGAAATCCGACTTTTATCGCTGCGGATTTAGTCGCCCAGGCAGAGCACGATCCCGATGCGCTGGCCATATTCGTGACTGCTAATAGAAAGTTTGCGGCGCAAGTAGTGGA
>DATLKS010000230.1:0-3020 GCA_035538255.1 Terriglobales bacterium | reverse complement strand
AGCATTCGCGACCTGGCCGCATTGCGTCCCATCGTTGAGTCCATTTCCGTGGTGCCTGTCGGATTGACGAAATACAACAACATGCTTAAGACCGGGGATTTGCCGCCGCTGCGCCACTACACGCGAGAAGAGGCCGAGGCGGTGATCGAGCAGGTCGAGGCACACCAGCGCCGCTTCGAGGCTGAGGATGCAGATGGCTACCCATTCGTCTATCTTTCGGATGAATGGTACTACCTGACAGGCCGTGATTTCCCACCTGCCCGGCATTATGGTTTCTATGCCCAGATCGAGAACGGCGTGGGCATGACGCGCTACCTGGTCGAACAGTGGGCGCGCAGCAAGCGCAAACTGCCGGCAAGCCTGCCGGAGCCGCGCAGGGTGACGCTGCTTACAGGCATGATGGCGCAACCCATAATCGAGCAGCTGGCTGCAGATATGCGCAAGGTCGAGGGACTCGAGGTACAGGTGCTGCCCGTCGTCAACCAGTTCTTCGGGGCCGAAGTGACCGTCGCGGGGTTGCTATGCGGCCGAGACGTGCTGGCGGCTTTGGAAGCAAATGAGAACCTAGGCGACCTGCTGCTGCTGCCTCGTGTAATGCTGGATAACGAGGGCATGCGCTTCCTGGATGACGTCACGGTGGAGGAGTTCAAGCAGCAGTTACCCGTACGCGCTGAGTTCGTGAGGAATGCGCAGGAGACGATTGAGGCTATTCGCTCGCTGGCTAATGCTGGCGAAGATGACGAAGCAAGAAACAGCCTGGCGACCCGTGGCGGGCGATCACAAAGACGATAAAAAAACATGGAAGACAAATTATTTAGGTAAACGATAACTCAATTTGTTGCATCAATCGTACCATTTTTCCCCCCTCTGGTCAACCTCCCTCCCCAGAAAATCTGCGACACGTCCGGCATTTTGGAGGAAATGCCGAAAAAAAGGCGTTTGGAGAAACGAATTTCCCATGAAAATCGCCGCCCTCTTGACAATCATCCATTTCTATGTTACTTTTTTAGTACGGAAAAAGGTAAACGTTACCCTTAATTTCTGCTCCACTATCCATGCCAGAGTCAGGCGGTGAAGGTGGAAGCCGACTTGTCTTCCCGGCAATGGAGGGAGAAGAGCGGAATTGAGAATGTTGCCTTGAGCGGACAGAGCGGAATGGTATATTTGTTGGTATCCGCACCAGAGCTATGGAGCGCTTTGCTGTCTGTATCGTCACTGTTCGACGAACTATCTTTGAGGAGGCTTCGAAGCTATGACGCAGTTTCCTTCAAGGCAGGAGGCATTCCACATGCTTCTTTCCAGATGTTTCCTGTTTCCTCCTGGTGTAATCATCTGCGCAGGTTCTCCTTATCTACACCCTCTGCGCGGGGAATACACCGCTTTTGGCCATCCCTCTCTACCGCTTCCGTCGTTTCGGCAAAACAGGGGAGTTTCTCACTCGTAACACTGGTCACTGACTGGTTCATGCCTGTTGCCTGTCTTTCTTCTGACATGCTCACGACATGACGTAAGAACAACATGCCCTTTTTCAAGGAGGTTTCTCATGGGCACAACATTAAGAAGCGGATTTTTTCTCAATCGAGCACGATCAATGCAAAAACGCAGTCGTATGCTCATTGTATCCCTCCTTGTCCTCACGAGTTGTGTGACGATCTTAGGCAGCAACCCCTTTTCTCAACACGCAAAAGCGCAAGCTTCCCCGCGCGTGACCGTCGCCGCGATCGACCCGTCGCTCGTCGCAGGACGCGGCGCCCAGCTCGGTATCGTCGAGCAGGAGGCCGAGAACGCCACGACGAACGGGACGATACTCCCGTTCGACACGTCGGCTTACACGCTGTCGGGCGAGGCGTCAGGCCGGCAAGCCGTGCGGCTCACGCCTGGCCAGTACGTCGCGTTCACGCTCACGCAGCGGGCGAACGCGATGACTATCCGCTACGCGATCCCCGACGCCCCGACCGGCGGCGGAATCGACGCCCCGTTGACCGTGAGCGTGGACCACAACGGCAGTGAGAACACACATCCGCAGACGATCACGCTGACCTCGAAGTACTCATGGCTCTACAACCAATATCCGTTCACGAACGACCCGAATGCGGGCTTGCTACACCCGGACTGGTGGATCACCGAGTGCTCGTGCGTTCCGGCTTTTACGACACCGCCGCCGACCATAACGAAACCGTTCAGGCCGATGCACTTCTACGACGAGCAGCGCCTGCATCTCCACAACACCTACCAGGCGGGAGACGTCGTCCGCCTGACCGTGCCTGCCGATTCGAACGCAGCGTGGACGGTCATCGACCTCGTCGACTTTCAGGAGATCGCCGGTCCCGCGCCGCAGCCGGTGGACTCCGTCTCCGTGACCGACTTCGGCGCCGACCCGAGCGGCATTCGCGACTCCGCGAATGCGTTCGATCTCGCGATTCAGGCGGCGAAAGCCTCAGGTAAGACGGTCTATATCCCGGCCGGCACGTTCCAGGTGAACAGGCACATCATCGTCGATGATGTCACTGTCGAAGGCGCTGGCAGCTGGTGGTCGATCGTCAAAGGCCATCAGGTCACGCTCACCTCACCGGCGCCCGACCGCTCCGTGCATACAGGCGTCGGCTTCTACGGCAAGTACGTAGCCGATGGCGGGAGTCACAACGTGCACCTGTCGAACTTCGCAATCGAGGGCGACGTCCGAGAGCGAATCGACACCGATCAGGTGAACGGTATCGGCGGGGCGCTGAACGACTCGACGATCGATGGCCTCTACATCCATCACACGAAAGTCGGTATCTGGCTCGACGGGCCGATGAACAACGTGACGGTCGAGAACACGGTCATCATGGACCAGATCGCGGACGGCATCAACTTCCACCAGGGAGTGACAAACTCGAGCGTCGTCAATTCGCTCATCCGCAACACGGGTGATGATGGACTCGCGATGTGGTCGGAGGCGCTCAGCGGGCAGCCCGGAATCGAGGACGCCAACAACGTGTTCGACCACAATACGGTGCAGAACCCGGTGCTCGCGAACG
>DATLKS010000229.1:0-5201 GCA_035538255.1 Terriglobales bacterium | reverse complement strand
GAGTCCCCAGGCACGAACATCGGCGACTACACCGACCACTTCATGCCATACCGGATCAAGACGTCCTTTCGCTCCCACCTCGCAGCATGCAAAGCGCTTGCCGATAGGGTTCTGACCGGGCCACATCGTTCGCGCCAGAGTCTCATTCACCAGCGTGACAAGCGGCTTATCGCGCTTATCCTGCAAAGTGAAATCGCGCCCCATTTTCAGCGGCACGCGCACCGTGTCGATGTAACCCGGCGTGACAACACGCAACGTTGCATCTACGAGATTGGACGGATCAAACGGTTTCCCTTCCGCCAGCAGTCCATTACTACCTCCGCCGGGCATCATCGGGGCGCGAGAGACCACCGAAGCGGATTGCACGCCCGGCAGCGCTTCAACGTTGGTAAGAATAGCCTCGAAGGTCTGGCGCGCAATTTTTGGATCGCGGTAAGTACTACCCGATAATCCCACACGCCCGGCCATCAGGTTGGTCGTGTCAAAGCCGGGCTGAACTTTGGCGAGCGCGAGCGCAGTGCGAACCAGCAGGCCTGCGCCGGCAAGCAGCATGAGGGCGAGAGCCATCTCGCCTACTACGAGCGCGCTGCGAACGCGATCGCGGCTTGTTTTCACGCTCGATCCAGCCTGCGCGAAGGTTTCCGTTAAACGAGCAGCCGCGGACCGTAGCGCGGGAACCATGCCAAAGATCAGACTGGAGAACAGCGCGATACCGCAGGCAAACACCAGTGCACGCCAACCCAGACTGGCTTCTTCGATGCGCGGCACGCCGGACGGCGCGTTGGCGACCAGCCAACGCACTCCGCCAGCAGCCAGCAGTATTCCCAACATTGCACTCAGGCCGGCGAGCACGGCGTTCTCGGCCAGAAGTTGGCGAACGATACGGCCGGGGCTCGCACCTAGCGCGACACGAACTGCGACTTCCTTCTGGCGTCCACGCGCGCGGGCAAGCTGCAGATTGGCGATGTTGGCGCACGCGATCAGCAGCACCAATCCGACCGCTCCCAAAATGGTAAACAGCGTCACGCGCTGATCGCCGACCAGCGCCTCGGCTAGCGGGGTCAGCTCGAAGCCGCGATCCTTGTCGTCGATGGGATAGAGCTGAGCCTGGCGGGCGGCCAATACCTGCATTTCTGCGCGTGCCTGCTGTAGCGAGACGTTGTCTTTCAGCCGTGCGAAGACGAGCAGGAAGTGGTTGTCATGATCTTTGAGCTGCGCCGCAGTAAATGCTGCCGGCACCCAAATCTGGGATTTGCTCAGTATAGGGTCGAACCTGCGGGGCATGATTCCGACGATGATTGTCGGCGCTCCATTCACGCGAATGCTGCGGCCCACAATGGCGGGATCTGCGTGGAAGCGTGTTCGCCAGAGGTTTTCGTTGATCAGGGCGACCGAGTTAGGTCCGGGAGCGTCTTCTTCGCGAGTGAAGAAGCGGCCCATCAGCGGCGGTACGCCGAAAGTATTGAAGTACTCCGCGGTGACCTGCTCTCCCTCGATTCTCTCCGGAGCATCTTCGGTCGCAAGATTGAAGGCTGCCAAGGCTGAGGCCGACAGGCTCGAAAATGACTGATTGATCTTCCGAAGGTCTGAGTAGTTGCCGACGGAAACGCCGCCTCTACTATGTCCCTGCCAGAGCTCTTGAAGCAGCATCACTCTCTCTGGCTGACGCATGGCCAGAGGACGAAGCAGCACCACGTCAACGATGCTGAAGATCGCCGTGTTCGCACCAATGCCGATCGCGAGCGTTAGTAAAGCGACAACGCAGAAAGCGGGACTCTTGCGCAGTACGCGCAGGCCATACCGAAAGTCATTAGTCAACGAATGCATGAATTTCCTCGGGGACTTAGATTCCAGAGAGCACCGCCGTTTCCAGAGGATGCGCGCATCCGTGTCCAACATTTTCAAGCGCATACGCAGATTTGGCGTCTCCGAGGCAGGAAGACATGACTCAGTTGTGAAACCGGAATGTCCGAATCTGAACGCGGTTTTAATGTTGGCACCAGTGACCGATTCTGCTTGATATTTGCCTTTTATTCGCCTATCATTCTGCCCGTCAATTTCTACGTTATGACCAATCTGGTGCGGGTGTCGAAATCGTGCTCGCCGATTCGTCATAATTCTGGAGTCCTTGGCAATCAGCAAGATATTGCGTTTAGTTTTCCACAAACGGAGCTATTTTCCTGATTAACTTCTTTGTTATCTATATTTTGAGCTAAAACAGGGGAGGGGAGTGGGATTTCGTGATTTCCTGATTTCGCGTTTCTCGATTCAAGATCACAATCACTAAACCGCCAAATTTCAAAATCACCAGTTATCCGCGTTCCCTCACAGTGGCCTTGCTAGAATCCGTAAACTCCAATATTTGTTGAACTTTCGCAGTAACGGCTGCGTATCTCGCTGGCAAGTTGAGACATTCAGCCCAAATGGTGAAGAGACGGCCGACGGGACGGATTCCGCCCAGCTTGGTGCGGTCTGCCCATCTGCCGAAATCGGCGGCGCGTAAGATTGCTCGGCATTCTTTGCTGGCCGCTGCTGCGCCCTCTAATGCACTGCGTCACGCAACGGTGATCGCACCAGCCCCGCAGCCGAGATTGGCTGTGGCCCAGGTTCCGCGCGGAGGAAATCCAAGCCGGTTGGAAGAAAATGCGCTCACTGCCGCCCTGGTTCGGCGCTGCATCGCAGGCGATGCCGGTGCATGGGAGGAGCTTGTCCGCCAGCAGAATCGTCGTATCTACAACATTTGCTACAGGTTTACCGGATCATCCAGCGACGCCGAAGATCTCACTCAGGAAGTCTTCATCCGGCTATACCGCACGATGTCCAGCTACGAGCCGGAGAAAGGCTCATTCAACACCTGGCTAACTACCCTCACGCGCAATATGCTGGTGGACCACTTCCGGCGCACTCGTCAGGAGCGCATGACGGATCCCATTGACGCCGCTCCGGCGGCGGACGAAGATGCTCCCACCCGGCTGGAGCGTGTCGAGGACCAGACTCCGTCGCCCCATGCGCGGCTGGCGAGCAAAGAAACGCAGAAGATGGTCCAGCAGGCCCTGCAGAAGGTCTCGCCTGATCTGCGCGAGGCGGTGATTCTGCGCGACTTACAGGACATGGATTATAAAGATATCGCCCTCACCTTGAAGGTCCCGGAAGGCACGGTGAAGTCTCGGATCAACCGGGGGCGGGCGGAACTGGCGCGGCTGTTATCGCGTATTAATAAACAGGCGGTATAGGTGGGACAGAAGGGGCAATTTGAGACGGCAGATCGAGGAGCAGCAATCAGTTGCGCCGACTTCGATGCTCTGCTCAGCGATGCGCTGGACGGCGTACTCAGCATAGCTGCTCAGCAGCGCTTCGATACGCATCGTCGGCAGTGCGCGACCTGCGGTCCCCTGTTCAGCGAAGCGTCCGCCGGGTTGAATTGGCTGCAGACGCTGGAGCAAGTGGAGCCGCCTGCAAATCTGGTACATAACATCCTCTCCGCCACCACAGTACAGACGAACGCTGCTCTGGCTGCCGCTCCCAAATTGGGATGGAAAGAACGACTGGCAGCAATCGCCAACGACGTCCTGGTCCCGATTCGGGCGATGGTGCGTCAGCCTCGCATGGCTATGACGGGCGGAATGGCTCTCTTCTCCATCTCTCTGACACTGAATGTGATGGGAGTGAAGCTCAGCGACATCCGCCACCTCGACTTGCGTCCGAGCGCGATCAAAATGAAGTACTACGAGACATCTTCGCGCGTGGTGAAGTACTACGAGAACATCCGGTTGGTGTACGAGGTTGAGTCGCGTCTGCAGGAGCTCAAGCGCGCAACCACGAATGCCGACGAACAAGAGCAGCCGCGCCGTCCTAGCCGGGATAAGACTGAAAACAAGAACGATCGAGAACGAAAGCAGAATTTCTACAGCATGGATCGTCAAAACATGCTGTTAGCAAACCGGAGTACAAAGGAATTGAAATCAGGTAGTAATTGGGACTTTAATTCCGGGGTGAACAATGCCGCGGACCCAAACACAGAACCCCCTGCGGTAGCGGGGCGCGCAGTGGAGGCCGACGCAGTCCTTTTCAGCACACCGGAGCTCTCCTGCGCCTTTGAGACAAGCGGCGAATCCTTGAGGAGCTTAGCCGCATGACATGCGCCGTTCATACAGATCAAGTGGCTACCGCCTACTGCCGTACTTGCGGCAAGCCCCTCTGCCAGAGCTGCCAGCGCGATGTTCGCGGCGTGATCTACTGCCAGGACTGTCTCGCGGCGCGGCTGGAGGGCACGATTCCCGCCGCTGCTGCCAACGCTCCTGCGGCAGTGTATGTGGCGCCGCCGAGTAGTGCCAGTCCGGGACTTGCGGCTGTGCTGGGCTTCATTCCAGGTGTGGGAGCGTTCTACAACGGACAGTTTGCCAAGGGTTTCGTCCATGTATTCATTTTTGCCATTCTCGTGCACCTCGCCGACCGGGCGGATTGGTTTGGAATGCTGGTCTTCGGCTGGATGTGCTACATGGTTTTCGACGCCTATGCGACTGCTAAGGCACGCGTGCTTGGACAACCGCTGCCCGATCATCTCGGACTCAACGCGCTGCTTGCCGGATTCGGTTTAGGGACAGCAGCACATCCGGTACCCGCTACTGCTACGGCCGGCGCTGCACCGCCTGCGGGAGTCTCTGCAGGTTCTCCAGATGTCGGTCCCGTTTCAACGGATCCCTCGGTAGCTTCTGCACAGAGTACGAATCAGCCTTACCCGAATGAACCATTGAACTTGAATCGATCCTGCGGTCCTGGCGGCCTGCCCGTCGGCGCTGTAATTCTGATTGGCTTGGGCGTACTGCTGCTGCTCGACAACCTTGGTATCCTCTCGTTTCGCTGGACCGCGCAACTCTGGCCGATCGTGCTGATCGTTTTAGGAGTCTGGCTGGCGATGCGCCGCATGGGGATGACGCAAGGAAGAAGCTAGCTATGGCAGATTACGGCTACGATGATTACTACGTTCGCAATCGCCACTGTCATTGTCCGCGCTGCGCCTCTCATTGGCTCATGGGACCGGCGGTGTTGATCACAATAGGAGTTCTGTTTCTTCTGGAGCAAGTGCGCATTGTTCCCTTTGGCCGCAGCTTTCCTATTTTGCTCATCGTGATTGGATTGGTGAAGATCGCGCAACGCACGGCTCCCGATGCAGGACACGTTCAGCCCGGACCTTACCATCC
>DATLKS010000228.1:0-8715 GCA_035538255.1 Terriglobales bacterium | reverse complement strand
GATTCCTCTCTTTGCCGTAGGCGCGTTCACGGCCTTTACCCTGTCACAGAGCGGCATGGTGATGCATTGGAAACGCACCGGAGGACATGGCGCGCGCAGCAGCATGGTGGTTAATGGAGTCGGCGCATTAGCCACCGGGCTGACGACGTGCGTCGTAGTTGTGGCGAAGTTCACCGAAGGCGCATGGATTACCGTGCTTGCTATTCCCGCATTGATCGTGCTGATGACGGCTGTTCATCGGCAATACGAAAAGATCCGCCGTGAAACCGAGTGTCGCAGGCCCGCTCACCTGAGAGGTATCGATCCCCCCATTGTGGTTCTGCCGCTGCTGCGCTGGAGTAAGGTTGCAGAGAAGGCGCTACGGTTTGCCTACACGCTGTCGCGCGAGGTATGCGTGCTGCACATTGCGGCAGAAGATGACCAAGGTGAGCAGGCAAAGGATGACCTGATCGCCGACTGGAACCAGTTTGTGGAAAAACCGGCCGTGCAGACCGGGCTTCCCGCTCCGGAACTTGTGATACTGCGCTCGCCTTATCGGCTGGTGATGACGCCTATTCTCGACTATGTCCTGGATCTCGAGCGCAAACGCCCAGACCGAATGATCTCGGTGCTGGTTCCGGAATTAGTCGAACGTCGCTGGTATTACTACCTGCTCCATAACCAGCGCGCCACCGCACTCAAAGTAATGCTCTATCTCAAAGGGGATCGCCGGATTATCGTCATCAACGTGCCCTGGTATTTGAAGTCGTGATCGCGATCGCAAGCTGTAGTCGGCCGCGTACCTACTGCGTCTTGTACTGCTCGGCGCTATTGTTGGTTACGCGATATAAAGTCTCGCCGGCGCGTGGAATAACCAGCACACCTTCGGCTTCGCGATTACGCCAGGACTCGATATCGATGGTTGCAGGATCGACATAGTCCAGGTTAATGCGACGACAACGCTCTTCTGGGATTCTTGTCGCCAGCGATACCTGAATGCGCGGCTCCTCATTGGCCGTGTCGGCGTCGTATGTGCCCATTCCTTTTACGTGAGTCGAATGCGCGACTACTCCGCCCGGGTACCGCCTGAACTTCTCCCACTGCTTCAGGAAGTAATCGCGGACGTGATAGCCGATTTCGTCGATAATCCGGCCATGCGTGTAACTGACTTCGTCGATATGCGGGCTGTAGATGATCACTTCGCCGCCATCTGCAATAGCGGGCTCCACCTTGTACATGCCTTTCGCTGCGGTCCATAGATCGTCATACATCGGCGGCATCACCGAGAGCACGCGTTTGAACGGCTTATCCACCCATTTGATGTGGACCTTGGCCGAGAGCGCGGATGCCGCTTTCCATGCCTCAGGCGCCGAGTCGTAGTAGAGGCCGGCGAGGCCATGGTGAGTAACGACAAGCGCAAGGCACGTAGTTGGCACAGGAACAAGCGATGCCGCGCGATCGATGACTGCGCGCACCGGAGTGTAGCCAGCGCCGATCACCTCGTAATTGGTAATTACCGCACCGAGCCAGTGAGTGAAGTTAATGATTTCTGCGCCGCCAATTCCCGGAAAGAAATACTTGTTGCCCCCGGAAAAGCCGACAACCTCGTGGGGAAATACAGGCCCACAAATAATGATGTGGTGGTATTGGAGGATCAACTTGTTGAGAGTCACCGGAATATCCTGCGACATCTTGCCGCCAGTGATTTCGGCAATCTCGACCGCCGGAATCGTTCCCAAATCTGTAAACGTCTCCGGCTTCTCCCAGCGATGGTTAAAGATGTTCGTCTCGCCGACCTTGCCATTCACGACTGTTGAACCTACCAGCTTGCTGAGTTGCTGGTCGGTCATCGGCGTGTGCGTGCCAAGCGCCACGAGATAATCGAGCGCCTTCACGCGCGGACGCAGAATCTCCTGCAACAGCGCGAACATCCGTGGCATGGGCATCGTCCGCGTGCCGTCAGGAATGAGGACGACGACGCGCTTGCCGTCTAATTTCCCAGAATCGAACGCCTGGGTGACGATCTGGCGCACGTCATCAGCGCTGAGATACGCGTTTTCTGCGCCTTTGCCGATCGTCATCGTCCTGCTCGCTTTACAGATAAGCTCATCATGCCGACTGCCGCTTCCAGGGCGGAGTCGATGGCAGGAGGCCATCAAACTCTTTAATGAGCGAGGACTCATAGGTGCCCGCGAACTCGCCACTCAGAAATTTCTGGAATCCTTCCTTATAGAAGCGCTCCCAGGACTCTACCTCATGACCTGGATTGATGGGAAAGAAGAGTGCATTGTTGGCTCGCGCTGCTTCGAGATCTCCGGGAGCGTCGCCGATCATCAGCACGTGACCGGGAGCATACTTTCCGGCAGTCGTCATCTTCAGATGCTGCTTCTTCGTTCCCAGCTCCTGGCCGGCAATGGCGCGAACATATTTATCAATCTTGTGCTCTTCCCATTCGTTGATGAGCGCCTCGGTGGGAGTCGCCGAGACGACAATGGCATCGGCCTCCGTCTGGATCATCTCCAGGCTCTCGCGCACAAAGGGGAACGGAGGCAGGTTGTGAACGATGTCGGCCACGGCATCATTGACCGCTTTGCTCCAATGCAGAGCATGATCGAGTTCCGGATCGGGATGCTCCGCCCTATAAGCGTTCAGGCCATCGTTGCTGAGCGGCTTTCCCGAGGCGATGAACTCGCGCACTTTGTTCGCTCGCGGAAGCTTGCATTCGCGCTTGTTTACTTCGGGCCGCTCGCACAGGAGATCCAGCGTCATGGTAAGCGCCGGCCAGCGGTTTGTTCCTCGCCACTTGGAATAGAGATTGACGAACTCGACTGCCTCTCTAGCATATTTCGATATCGGCTGCAGGTCCCAGTATTTGATGATCTGTGGACAGAAGCACTCCTTGTGCTTGATCTCCATGCTGTCGAAAGCGCAGCCATCGGAGTCGATGCCGACAAAGAACTCGGACTTCGGCGCCAGAGCAGTCAGTTCTTGCGCCGATATAGCAACGGTTGCCATTCCCGTCTCCTTGGATACTCTTCCTCTTCGATTAGACCATGTGCTGCAGTGTAGAAACTCTGCCGGCCTGCCGGAGCTGGGCAGGCCATAGCGCGCGAATCGAAGATTACTATATTTGGGCGATGTGCGAGGACCTGGCCTGAATTCGCCATACATCACGGCAGCGCCCGGTCGCGAGGCGCTTTGCCCATGTGGTCTCGTATTTTGCGAGTTCCCGCAATGGAATCTCCTCTACAGAGGCGACACTAAGGCCGGCTTCTTCGTAGAGCCGCGGCAGCTTCGATGTGATGTGTTCGTCGTTGAGAAGAGAGAGGCCGAGCCGTGCTCCTTCGCGGAGGTCACGCTGCGGATCATAAGAGAAGACGATCTCAAGGCTCGCGCATGGCAGGCAGAGGTTCGCAATCTGACGAAGTGATGCAATCTCCGGGGCCGCCACAGCTCGAAGCAAACTTCCCCATGGCAGGACAACGGTCACGCGGTCCGCAACTCGACTGAGTTCTTGCGCGAGCACGTCGAGCGGCTCGGCGATGCAGATCAGATTGGCAACTCCGCCGCGTGTGGGCTTGCGTGTTGCCTTCCACGCGGTTTCGAGAAGACCTGAGGCGTTCGCGTCGGACGCTAAGAATAGACGCTCAGGCTCGCGCAATGCCCAGCGGTACGGACCAGAGGCATCGCCGCTGCCCAGATCGAGATGAACGCGCCCTTCATAAAGGGCTATCTCCGATCAGATCTAAGTTCTGCTGCGGATTGAGATTCCACTGCGGGTCAGGACGCGCATGATTGTTGATTTTACTCCGGCGAACTCTGCGTGTCTTGTAACTGGCAATCTGACGCGTGCACGCTGGAAACTGGTAGCCGATAGCTGGTAGCTGAATTTCAGCCGTCCTCACGGCGTGCCCGTCCGCGACAGCGTAGAGACAACGCGCAGACGCTGCAAAAGCATGCGGTTCAGGAACTCTGATCTTGCCTGAAAGTCGATCACTCGCCCGCGAAGCCTCTCCGGCACCCAATGCGCCGGACTCTTACAGTTTTGCGGAACATAGAACTCGATTATCTTGGCCATGGTAGTAACTCCTCATCGAATGGCCGGTCTGGTGGCGTGCAATCCGCTTCATTTCGTGAGTTGGATCCACCTGGGGGACCCTGCGCCTCTATTGAAGGCAGTGCAAGTTCATCGCCAAATCTGAAGCCGCAATGCGGTGGATTTAAGTTGCTGATGTTCCACAATCAGTACCGCTCCTCGGCCGCAACCGCGGCTGGCCAAATAAACCAGGTGGTTTAATCTTTCAGACAAAGTTAACGAATCGGTTAGTAATAGGGGCTGCGCGAGCCAAGCCGGCAGGTTAGACGGCTACGGGGGAAATGCAGATTCTGTCGTAGGAAAGGGACTCCGGTTTAAACCGTGTCCTTCACTTGCCCGGAACTAACTTGATTTTTGGTGAGCGTATGCACGGGAGTGTCTCTACGCCTCCTCGGCGCTCACTGCTAAGATAAAGGATTGCGCTCAGCTCGATATGCAGCGCAGTAGGTTCGCGCACTCATGAAGATCGGCATCATCGGCCTGCCGCAGGTGGGCAAGACATCGCTGTTCAAGATTCTTACCAAGGCTCACGTTGAAGAGCGCGGACACAATCCTCGCGAGGCCCATATTGGAATCGCCAAAGTCCCTGATGAACGTCTCGATAGGCTTTCAGCGCTATACAGTCCGAAAAAGCTGATTCATGCCAGCGTGGAGTACTCCGATGTCGCGGCTATCGGGCAGGAGGCGCTCAAGGAATCCGCATACGCGAATAATTTGCGGACTGTCGATGCGCTGATTCATGTTCTGCGTGCTTTCGATGAACCTTCGATTCCGCATGTCGGTGAAATTGATGCGCTGCGCGATGCCAAGAATGTGGATTTCGATCTGGTGGTAAACGATCTTGGCCAGATCGAGAAACGGCTGGAGCGGCTGGAAAAAGATCTTAAAAAGATGAAATCGGCGGATCTGGAACGCGAGTTCGACTTGCTGAAACGCTCCAAGACCCATCTCGAAGCGGAACGTCCGCTGCGGGACATGGAAATGTCCGTCGAAGACAAGAAGCGCATTCGCGGCTTCACGTTCCTGAGCCAGAAGCCCATTTTGTATGTGCTGAACGTAAATGAGAGCTCTACGCTTGGTGCCGATCTGGAACGTGCTCCCGAGAAATATAAACTCACAGAATATGCTTCTCGACCAAACTCGGGCGTAACTGCGATTTGCGGCAAAGTCGAAGCTGAACTTGCGGAAATGGGCGACGAAGAAGCCGCCGAATTTCTCTCGAGCTATGGCCTCCATGAAAGCGGGTTGGTGCGGTTGATTCGCAAGAGCTACGAGCTGCTGGGCCTCATTTCGTTTTTTACCGTCGGCGAGGACGAATGTCGCGCATGGACTATTGAGCGCGGTTCGCGCGCGCAAATTGCGGCCGGAGCAATTCATTCGGACCTGGAGAAGCACTTCATCCGCGCCGAAACCATCCACTGGGACCAGCTGCTCGAGGCTGGCTCGGAGGCAAACGCGCGCTCACGCGGCACCCTGCGACTCGAAGGCAAAGACTACATTGTGCGCGATGGTGACGTAATGCACATCCGGCACAGCGCGTGAACCTGCTCGTGAACGATCTATGCCGTGAAGCAACGCTTCCACTGTGTATCCGCACGACGCTGAGTCGTGCCCCTTCACTTGCCGGTAATCTTCCCGCGAACAGCCCGACCGCACAGGCGCTCCCCTGACATGTCGCCGCTAGCGCTCACTATCGTTTTGGGACTTACTGCGGCTCTTGCCGATGGAGTCGGCGGGCTGATCATCATCCAGCGCCACTGGGAGAGGCGCTATCTGCGATACTTCGTGGCCGTGGGATCTGGATTCATGCTGGCTACGGCCTTTCTTGAGATGTTGCCCGAGAGCGTCCGCATTGCTCCAAAGCACGCCCCCGAATTCTTGCTGCTGGGATATTTTCTCGTTCACTTCTTTGAGCATACAGTGACGACACATTTTCATTTTGGAGAAGAAACTCACGCCGGCGAATTCATCCATTCGCACAAGAGCTATTCCGTGCTGCTCGGCCTTATCGTGCATACCTTCTTCGACGGGATTGCCATTGCTTCAGGCTTTCTGATTTCGAACTGGCTGGGCTGGATCATCTTTCTCGCTGTCTTCCTCCACAAAATTCCCGAAGGATTCACGGTTGGTTCAGTGATGCTTGCCAGCGGGCGCTCGCGCCGCTTCGCCTTCACTTCATCGGCGATTCTCGGCGCTTCGACTCTGCTGGGTGTATTGGCAATGCGCGCGTTCGTGCCGATGCTGCACGTCGGATTGCCGCTCTCAGCCGGCGTAACGCTCTACGTGGCAGCCTCCGACTTGATTCCCGAAGTCAACAAAGAACCTGGAATCAGAATGGCGCTGCTCGTGTTTGTGGGAGTGGCAGTCTTGTTCGTGCTGGATAGCTGGTTCAGAGTGTAGCAACAGCGGGATTTAGGGTTGGGCGCTGTCCTCAAATGCCATGACACGGATCTAAGACAGCGCCCAGTCAGAGTTATAAGCCGCGTCCGAATTTCGGGTGGAAGGTCACGCCGAAGGACAGACGAATGTTGTTCTGCGTTGAGCTGCTGAACCGGGTAACGAGGTAGTCAAACTGGCAGAGGCGAATCGACATCGCCTGTGATGCTCTCCAGTCGTAGCCGCCACCGAACGCCATAGCAAATGCGTTGTCGGAAACCGAGACGTTCGTGCCGAGAATGTTGCTGCTGACGTTGTCGTGAGCGAAACCCATCAGTCCGTGAACGAAGAGAGCGCCCTTGTTGTCCCCAATCTTGAACTGAGGACCAAACAGGTAGGTGTAGATGGAGTTCTTGGCTCCGTTCTGGCTTTTGTAAGTGCCATCAACATCGGCTGCGATCCCAAATACCGGCGTCAGCTTGAAGTTCGCCATGCTCTCCCAACCGTTCTGGTTGATGGCGCTGGCGCCCTGGCCGGGGTTAAAGCGGACATAGGAATATCCGCCGAACACATCGAGCTTGTCATCCGACGACTTCTGCGCGAAGAGCGAGAAGCTCGAAGCAAGCACAAAGAAACTCGCTAACAGGATTTTCCGCATTACTGATTTCCTCCGTGACGAATCGAAATTCGTCGCAAGTGAGCTGGATTTTCCTGGGGCTATAACCGGAAAGATAAGCTGACCGGAAATGGTGCGAAAGAGTCCTATGGACTGTAACGTTACCCACGACTTCGGTAATGTTAGAAATTAGCTAATATCTTGATTTGTGTTAAATCGCTTGGGAATCAATGTGTTGCAGATTACTTGGGCAGAAAAATCATCCGGCGAAAAGTGCATGGCGAGTCGAGCGCCTGCAGAGCCAGGCACGAGAATTCGCAGGCCACGAGCGCCGAAGCGATGTCGGTCGCGGAAAGTAAGAGGCAAAGCCGGCTTCTTCTCATCCGCTCCGCAGCGATTTTGTTGCGACGACTGTTCATTTAGAGTGTCTTTGCACATACACGCCATGACAAAACGACCGGTGGTCGATCTCGTCGGCGTTGGTCTGAATGCGACCGACATGCTAATTCCAGTCGCGGAGTATCCAGCGCCCGGTTCCAAGGTTGAGTTTCGTTCTGCTAACGTGCTGCCCGGCGGACAAGTAGCAAGTGCGGTGATGGCCTGTCAACGCTGGGGCCTAAGCACGCGCTACGTCGGCAAATTGGGGGATGATGGCGCCGCCGAACTTCATCGCAAAGAATTCGCGCGTGCCGGATTGGAGACGCAGATCATTACGGTTGCAGGTTGCGCTAGCCAGCAGGCGGTGATCCTTGTCGACGGGAAGGGCGATCGGACGGTGCTTTGGAGGCGCGACCAACAGCTGGGTCTTCGGCCCGACGAACTCAACCGCGAATGGATCGTGAATGCACGCGCGCTTCATGTTGATGGTTATGACACAGAGGCGGCCACGCAAGCAGCAACCTGGGCTCGTGCGGCAGGCATTCCCACGATTGCCGATTTAGATGACACGTACTCGGGTATCGACGCCCTGCTCGAACAAATCGATTACGCAATCGTCAGCCGAAACGTACCCGCGCGACTTGTCGATGAAGATGATCTGGAAAAATCGTTGCCTCTCATGCAACGTCGTTACGGATGTCTCCTGACGGCAGCAACGCTGGGAGAAGACGGTGTGCTTGCCTGGGATGGAAAGCAGTTCCATTATGCAGCCGCTTATCAGGTTCCCGCAGTCGACACCACCGGCGCCGGAGACACGTTTCATGCCGGATTCATTTATGGTCTGCTCCAAGGATGGCCACTCCAGCGAAGGCTCGACTTCGGTTGCGCTGCAGCAGCGCTGAATTGCATGGGGGTTGGCGCAAGGGGTGGAATCCAACCTCTCGAAGTGATCGAAAACCTGATGGCGACCGGCTCCCGTTATTCTCCTCTCCTTGATGTCGCCGATCGAGCCTCTTAGACGCAGTGCACCTGTTGTGGTGGAGGCCTCGGCTTGTTCATCGCGTAAACTCGATTGCTTCAGTCGTACCGTTTTGATAGCAGCCTCGTTTCCCCGCGCCTGAGCTTCCCGCCTTTATTGCTGAAAGCAACAATCTACCTCTGCGACCAATCTTGATAAACGTGCCCTCGCGTTTAACTGCGCCAGCCTTCGCAAGTTGGACTAGAATGCGATCACGCTCCGGGGTGGTATATGAGCCAAGGTTCGAGTCCA
>DATLKS010000227.1:0-2290 GCA_035538255.1 Terriglobales bacterium | reverse complement strand
GCAGTAAGATTGCGGCCAGCACGCGCTGAAGTTCCTCATAAGGCACCCTGGTTTCGGCGGCTCCGGTCATGGCTTGTCTCGCATTCCGGGATCATTCATTCTCAGGAAGATTTTATTGCCTGGATTCCGTACACTCTGGTGCGCGCACAGTTGTGAGTTTTGCACTTTGAAAATTCCGGAGGTTGAAATCAATGCGAATCTATGTTCCCAAAAAAGGCATCCTGCTGGTAATGTTCTCCAGCATCATGGCTATTGCGCAGACGTCCGCACAATCCGGCGGCACTCAAAATCCTGCCGCAGCTTCCGGCGCGGTGAAGTACATTCCGAAAGATGATGTCATGGCTTCTTTCGCCAAGGGCGCTACGCTCGTAACCGAGGGTAATTACAAAGTAATGACTGCCCGCCGTACCGAATCGGGAAACGTAGAAGTACACCGCAGCTATGCCGACGTCTTCTACATCGTACAAGGCAGCACGAACATCGTGACCGGCGGCAAGGTCATTGGCGAGAAGGATGCCAATCCCGACGAGCCCCGCGGCGACTCTATCGAAGGTGGGGAGACGCGGAAACTATCGGCGGGGGATGTGCTCGTGATTCCCGCCGGCATTCCCCACTGGATGAAAGACGTGGAAGGGACCTTGCTGTACTTTGTTGTCAAGGTAAAGAAGGAGTGAGCAATGATCCTTCGCCCAAAAGTAGACTTCAAGAGGACAGCCTAGAGGATCGGCTGTTGACGGGAACTCAAGCACGCAATTGATGAAAGCAAAAATCTACAAGCACGTACTCCTTGCCGTCTTTCTCGCTGCTTCCACACTCCTTGTCGCCCAAACCTCCACTCCCTTACTCCAGATTTACTCGATCGATGTAGAAGGCGGCCAGGCGACGCTGCTCGTCAGCACGGGCGGCCAATCGATGCTGGTCGATACCGGCTGGCAGGGTTTTGAAGGCAGGGACGCAGAGCGGATTCAAACGGCGATGAAGCTGGCCGGCGTGCAGCAGATCGACTATCTCTTGATCACGCACTATCACAACGATCACGTTGGCGGAGTCGCACAGCTTGCCGATCGCGTGAAGATCGGCACATTCATCGATCATGGTCGGAACCTTGAACAGGTCGAGCAGACGAAAACGAATTACGCGAACTATCAGGCGGTTGTTTCCAAAACCGGCGCAAAGCATGTTGTAGTTAAACCCGGAGACCGCATTCCCATGTCAGGACTGGATGTGCAGGTGCTCGCAGCAGCTCGGGAACACATTACCAATCCGCTTCCAGGAGCCGGCCAGCCGAATTCTGCATGCGACTCCGAACCTGCCCCTGCCGATGATCCCTCCGAGAATTCCGCTTCAGTAGGAATACTGGTCAGATACGGGAAGTTCAGCTTTCTCGATTTAGCTGATTTGACCAAGAAGAAGGAGCTTGAACTGGTCTGCCCCGACAATCGCGTCGGCAAAGTAGATGTGTTTTTGGTGAGCCACCATGGGATCAAGCAGTCGAATTCGAACGCGTTGCTGCGAGCAGTGCATCCGCGGGTCGCAATCATGAACAACGGCCCGCACAAAGGCGGCAGTCCGGAGGCCTGGCAGACGGTGCACGATTCCCCTGGCGTCGAAGACCTGTGGCAGCTCCACTACGCGATGGAGTCCGACAAGTCACATAACAGCGCGAACAATCTCATCGCCAATGTTGACCAGAGTGACGGGAACTACATCAAGCTTGTAGCGCAACAAGACGGATCGTTCACCGTCACCAACTCGCGCAACAACTATCAGAAGACCTACGCGCCGCTGATGCGGAACCCAGTCGATTTTTCGCGGTTGCCGGCTCCCAAAGACTTCGACTACTCACAGGCAGCAATCGAAACGATCATGCGGCAGTTCACTTCGCCTGCCGATTTCGGATCGTGGGCGTATCCCCGCGGCCTATTTCTTTACGGCGAGTACCTGGTGTACAAGCGCACTGGGAATCCTACTTACTTCGCCTTCATCAAGGGCTGGGTCGATTCGTACCTCGATAGCGACGGACACCTCAAGCACAAGATCGACAGCCTCGATTCGATGCTTGCCGGCAATCTCTTTCTTGTCCTATATCGGCAAACAAAGGATGAGCGGTATCATACTGCGGCAACCCACATTCGCGAGCGCCTGAACACGTATCCTCGCACCCACGAAGGCGCCTTCTGGCACGCCGATAATCCTTCGCGCCAATGGCAGACCTGGCTCGACGGAATTTACATGTCGATGCCGCTGCTGGTCCGCTATGGCGAGCTATTCAATGATGCTCAATACGCCA
>DATLKS010000226.1:0-2055 GCA_035538255.1 Terriglobales bacterium | reverse complement strand
TGGTGTGGTGGGCGGGACGTAAACAGGGCGCGTGGTAAGGAGAAACGACATGAAAGACGCTATTTTCATTTTGGTAACGATTTTATTTTTCGTGCTTTCGATTGCATACGTTCACTTTTGTGAACGCGTGAAGTGAGGTTGGACGACTATGCACGCTGAATCCGTTGTGATGCTCGTAATTTGCGTCCTGATGACGATTTATCTGTTCTATGCGCTGTTGCGTCCGGAGAAGTTCTGATGACTGCAAATGGCTGGTTTCAAATCCTGTTTTTCTTCGCGCTGATATTGGCGGTCACCAAGCCACTCGGTATCTTCATGGCCCGAGTCTTCAATCGGGAACGCACCTTCATGGACCCGGTGCTGCGCCCCATCGAGAAGCTGATCTATCGGTCAACCGGCGTCGATGAAAACCGCGAGATGCGCTGGACCGAATATGCGGTCGCGATGCTGCTCTTCAGCCTGGTCTCCATGGTGGTCCTGTATCTGATTCAGCGCTTGCAATTACATCTGCCGTGGAATCCGCAGAAGCTCGCTGGAGTCGCTCCCGACCTCTCGTTTAACACTGCCGCTTCGTTCACCACCAACACCAATTGGCAGAACTACGGCGGTGAGACCACGATGAGCTACTTCACACAGATGGCGGGGCTCGCTTACCACAACTTCGTCTCTGCCGCGACCGGCATGGCGTTAGCGATCGCCTTCATCCGCGGCATTGTGCGCCGCGAGAAAGATACCATCGGCAACTTCTGGGTGGATCTGGTTCGAAGTACTCTTTGGATCCTGCTGCCCATTTCGATCGTCGGTGCACTGCTTCTGGTTTGGCAAGGCGTTCCGCAGAATCTGAGGCCATACGATGCTGCCCAACTGGTTGAATCGCAGCAAGTGCAAAAGGTTGGTCCGGACGGAAAACCGATGGTCGATGCTGCCGGCAAGCCCGTGATGGATACCGTCACTGTCCAAAACATCGCCCAAGGGCCCGTGGCCTCACAGGAGATCATCAAGGAGTTGGGTACAAACGGTGGTGGCTTTTTCAATTCCAACAGCGCCCATCCGTTTGAGAATCCTACGCCGCTCTCAAATCTGATTGAGATGTTCGCGATTTTTGCCATCTCCTCAGGACTCACCTATACGCTCGGACGCATGACAGGCTCGCAGCCGCACGGCTGGGCAGTGTGGGCTGCGATGGCGATCCTCTTTGTCTGTGGGGTCACCACTGCCTATTGGGCTGAAGCTCGCGGAAATCCGTTGCTTGTCGGCACCAATCAACACGTGAGTGCGCTGCAGCCGGGCGGAAACATGGAAGGCAAGGAGGTGCGCTTCGGCATCGCGAATACTGCATTGTGGGCGACGATCACCACCGATACGAGTTGCGGCGCGGTGAATGGATTTCATGATTCTTTCACTCCGCTTGGCGGCATGGTTCCGCTCACCAACATGATGCTGAGCGAGACCATCTTCGGCGGCGTCGGCGCGGGCATCTATGGCGTGCTGATCTACATCGTGCTCGCTGTCTTCATCGCCGGATTGATGGTGGGCCGAACGCCGGAGTACCTGGGCAAGAAAATCGAAGCTTATGACGTAAAGATGGCGATGCTGGTTTCGCTGGTATTTCCGCTGGCCATCTTGTCGCTGGCGGCAGTTTCTGCCCTATATCAATTTGGAACATCCAGCATCAGCAACCCCGGCCCGCACGGACTTTCGCAAATCCTGTATGCCTTCACCTCTACCGCAGCAAATAACGGTTCGGCGTTCGGAGGATTGAACGGCAATACGCTGTACTACAACAGCGCGCTGGGCGTGAACACGCTTATCGGACGTTTCCTCATGATTATTCCCATGCTGGCAATTGCAGGCAGTCTGGCGCGGAAGAAGTATGTGCCGCCGTCACTCGGGACATTCCCTGTGACCACGCCTCTCTTCACGGTTCTGCTCATCGGCGTGATTCTGATTGTGGGCGCGCTGACTTTCTTTCCGGCCCTGAGCCTCGGCCCCATTCTGGAACATTTACTCATGGGGGCAGGTAAGACTTTCTAAAGGATATCTATGGCGAGATCA
>DATLKS010000225.1:0-6506 GCA_035538255.1 Terriglobales bacterium | reverse complement strand
GCGGGATTGACGCGCGCGTCATTGTCGCCGGTCAGGAAGAGCACGGCGGGATAAGCCGTGTTTTCCTTCACGTGGTGGTACGGAGAGTACGCGTATAGGGCCTGGAACTGTGCCGGATCCTTGACTGATCCATATTCTGTCGTATTGAAGGAACCGTTCGGATCCAATTCGACACGCAGCATGTCATAAATACCGACGAAGGAAACCACGGCGCGAAACAGTTCCGGATGCTGCGTAATCTCCGCACCCATCAGCAGGCCGCCGTTGCTTCCACCTACTGCAACCAGATGCTCTGGCGATGTGTATTTCTGATCAATGAGGTATTGCGCGCAGGCGGCGAAGTCGTCAAACACATTCTGCTTCTTCACTAACTTGCCGGCCTGATGCCACTCTTCACCGTACTCAGCGCCACCGCGAAGATTGGTGTCCACATAGATCCCGCCTTGATCGAGCCACAATCTTCCATCGATTCCGAGAAATGAGGGCGTTTCGGTAAGACCGAAGCCACCGTAGCCGTAGATCATCGTGGGATTTGATCCGTCGAGCTTCGCGTCTTTCCTGCGGATCACGGTCATGGGAATTTTGGTGCCGTCTTTGGATGCTGCTTCCTCGCGAGTGACAATCGCGTCGGCAAAGCTCACCGGGGAGGTGGTAACCAAAGCGGTTTTCACCGGATTGCCGGAGCCGTTGTACCGATACCAGGCGACAGGCGTGGTAAATGTCTGCGCGCGATATAGGATTTGGTCGCCATCGAGGGCGACAACCTGGTCCACCGAAGATACGTCCGGAATAGGAACTTTTCCGATGAGCTTACCATCGCGATCGTAGGCGTTCAGCTCGCTGGGTCCGCCATTCACGGCGAGGACATAAAGACGACGAGCTGTAGGAACGATGGTTCGATAAGGTAGATCGCCGCCGAGTCCCGGATTGGTAATGCTTCCCGTCTGCTCGGGCATGATGGTCGTGGCTGCGCTCAGGCTCGGATCGGAAGCGGAAAGCCGCAGGATCTTTCCTCGCGAAGCTCCGTCGCGCGAGAGAAGATAAAGGTTGTCGTCAGAAGTGGCCGTGACCGAAATGATTTTGTCTTGAAAATGACTAATCTGCTTCCACGAGTGTTGCGGCGTGAGGATGAAGTGCTCAAACTCTCCTCCGTCGCCATTCGCGACCGTCGCTACGACGTACTTGCCATTACTAGTTTGGGAATCGAGCGTGATCTCGGCAATGCGGGGAAAGTCTTTGCCGAGGATATAGCGATCAGAATCGGAGGAAGTCGTGCCGAGACTGTGAAAATAAATCTGCTGGTAGAAGTTGGCATCGGCCTTCGGGCGCTCTGTTCCTTGCGGATAACGCGTGTAGTAAAAGCCTGCGCCGTTAGCGATCCAAGCCATGCTTCCGCCTCCGGTGGCGTAGTTCACACGCGGCACCACATCGTCTAACCGCTTTCCGCTGGCGGACTCAAAAACGTAGAGCGATGCATCCTCACTTCCACCGGGAGACATGGCGACTGCAACCAATCGTCCGTCGAGTGAAGGAAAGTACCAGTCGATGGAAAGGTTCTTCGCCGGCATCTGCGTGGGATCGACGAGGATGCGGTCGCTGGAAGGATCATCGGGCGATTTAAGAGTGACCAGCACGGGCTGCTGCTTCTGGGGATCGAACTTGCGCGTGAAGAAAATGTGGCCGGCATACTGGATTTCGCTGTACCTTGGCGAACTCTTCTTGTAAAAGTCTTCGATTTCGCGTTTGATCGCGCTCCGCGTTGGCACGTGATCGAGGTAGTTGCGAGTGTACTGCTTCTGCGCCGCCACCCACTTTTTCACTTCGGGACTCTGCCCGTTCTCCAGCCAACGATAGTTCTCAGTGACCCTGGTGCCGTGGTAATCCGTTGTGACCGGCGCCCTGCGCGTCGCAGGTGGAGCCGACGGCGCAGTCGCTGTTTGCGACACCAGCAGGCTCGCAGAGAGCAAGA
This sequence comes from Terriglobales bacterium, assembly GCA_035538255.1. GTDB lineage: Bacteria > Acidobacteriota > Terriglobia > Terriglobales > Acidobacteriaceae > Gp1-AA112. The sequence goes on along the minus strand of DATLKS010000225.1, from coordinate 4,537 downwards.
GCAGTGCCAGCCGTGAAACGCGCCAGCTTTGCGACGGTTGAGGTGCAGATAGCGAAGGAATTCTTCCAAATGGCATCAATGTCTCCACGCACGGCAGCGGAAAAGAGAGTTTACTCTCAGGCAGTGGTACGACTGGCGCACTCAAGCACTGTTCACAAACGAACAGCCAGTTGCCTTTTTTGAGTTTTCGGACATCGGCTGCTTACTCGCAGTTCCGTTAAATAGCTGATTAATTCAACATTTAAGCAACTCAAGTCACTCCATGCTCTGGAGAGCCAATTGCATTTAACTTTGTAGGAATTTGTGCCTCGGGAGTAGCTATGCCCTCGTTTTTCCAAGATCTTAGATATGCCGTGCGGCAACTGCTGAAATCACCAGGGTTCACTGTGGTCGCGGTGCTGACTCTGGCGCTCGGCATCGGCGCCAACACTGCGGCCTTTACTCTTGCCGACGCATTCCTGATCCGCAGCCTTCCCTATCCACATCCGGAACGGCTCGGCGTATTGCTGAACCAATTTACCGGTGTTCCTGATGCTCATCAAAACTCGCTGTTCAAGATTCTGCACGATGGCGAAATGTGGGAGTTAGTTCGCGACAATGTCCCCGCCGTAATCGCTGCGGCAGCATCGCCTCCAAATCTTCCCGGTGCGCCACATACCATCGTCAACATAAAGATTGGTAATGACGTTGAGTCTGTGAGCGGAGCGCGTGTTTCTGCACATTACTTCGAAGTAATGGGCGTGCGCCCGCTGGTCGGCCGAGAATTTACAGAGGACGAAGACCGGCCCCATGGTCCGAATGCCGTGGTGCTAAGTTACGAGCTCTGGCAACGAGCGCTTCACGGCGACAAAGATGTACTGGGCAAGCCGATTACGCTAAAAGGCGAGCCATACACGATCGTCGGCGTGCTCCCGCCGCACGTCTACGCAACAGCTACAGGAGATCTCTGGACGCCGCTGCGTCCGTCTCGAACTGGAGAAGGACAGGGCATGAATTACTTCGTCTATCTGCGCCTGCGCGACCGCGCAACTTGGCAGCAAGCCAATGCGGAGCTCTCGGGCTTGCGGCCCAAAATATTCGATGGATTCACCAAGGAGCACCCCAAAGGTCACGCGTGGATGATTGCCAATGCGCTGCAATCGACGGTTGGAGCTGTTACTCGCCTTCCCATTTTAATCCTGAGCGGAGCTGTCACATTAGTCCTGCTGATCGCATGCGCGAATCTGGCTGGCATCACTCTGGCCAGGGTCGCCGCGCGCAGGCACGAGATTGCGACGCGGATGGCGCTTGGAGCATCGAGGGCTGCAGTACTCCGTCAATTCTGGATAGAAGCTCTGGTACTGGCTGCACTCGGCACTGCGCTGGGCGTGGCGCTTGCCGGACTTCTCTTCCGTATTGCCAACCAATCTGCCGCGGTTCGTAACCTTCCCGTTGGCCCGGTGGAGGTCGACTGGCGAGTTCTGGTGTTTGCCATTGTGTGCATGGCGTTGACTACGGTGTTATTTGGAGTGCTCCCCGCGCTGCAACGTGGAACCGTCGACTTGCGGGCGGCGCTCTCTTTCGGCGGCGGCAGATCGGTGGCGGGTTCCCATTCGCGACGATTACGCCAAACATTAATTGCCGGCGAAATGGCGCTCACCGTTGTTCTATCAGTAGCGGCTGGATTGTTGATCCGCACCCTGATCCATCTGCAGACTCTGCCTCCGGGCTTCTCCCCGCAGAATCTGACAATCTTCAGGGCATCGCTCGACGATGCTCGTTATGGAAGTGCCGAATCGGTCCATCAACTGTTCTTGGACAGCCTTGCTGCGATTCGCCGAATTCCCGGTGTGAAATCTGCGGCAGCCGGTTTGGCGGTACCTTATGAACGCAGTCTTAATGAATACGTGACACTAGCTGATGGCCCGCAGACTGGGAAAGGCCTCGTGACCGATTACGTCTTCGTCACTCCCGGATACTTCGAGACTCTTGAGCTGCCTGTTCTCTTCGGACGTTCGATCCGCGAGTCAGACACTGCATCCACGCAGCATATAGCTCTAGTAAATGAGACCTTTGCGCGTTCCTATTTCGGTACTGTGGACGTGGTCGGCAGGCACTTCAAAACAGGCAAGACGACGGTCGAAATCGTTGGCGTGACCCCCGACGTGGTTCAAACTCCCGGACTCTCGCAGGACGCTCCATTGATGAGCGAGCCGACTGCCTATGTGCCTTACGACCAGCTAACGTCGGATGGCGCACGTCTCGTGCACGTCTGGTTTCAGCCCAGCTGGATTGTCCGTACTGAGGGCAATACCGAGGGAGTGAATAGAGGAGTAGTTGCGGCGCTCAAATCTGTTGCTCCCGACTTGCCATTCTCAGCGGCGTTCACCATAGACGACTTGCGCGGAAGCGCACTCAGCCAGCAGCAGTTCGGAGTGCTGGTTCTCTCTGCGCTGGCCGTTCTGGGATTGCTGCTGTCGGCCATCGGCATCTATGGCCTAATTGCCAGTCTCGTAGTTCAAAGACGCCGTGAAATCGGCATCCGCATGGCGCTCGGCGCCAATCGTCAGGACGCTGTGGTTGAGATCGGCAGGTCGGGAATCTATGCAACGCTGCAAGGACTTCTCGGCGGACTTGCTCTCTCGCTTCTGGCCGCCAGAGTCCTGCGCAGCTTCATCTACGGCGTTAGCGCGCACGATTCCGTGACCCTGACTCTCGTTCCTTTGCTCTTGAGCACCGTGGCACTCGCAGCTGCCTTCATTCCCACGCTCCGGATCGCCAGCATCGAGCCGGCGGAAACGCTGAGGGCAGAATAAAGCTTCTCTCTTCCGCGTCTACGGGAGCGGTTGCCTATAATGGGAAGACGCTGAGCTGTGTATAGTGACACAGGCGCGATCCCAGACATGACTGACGAGACCGGTAATCGCCGCACGAACCTTCGCCGAAGTACACGCGTGCCGATTCGCGTGCGCATTGAAGTGCAGGCCACGGGACTCTCATGCGACGGTGAGACGATCGTCGTCAATATGCACGGGGCTTTGGTGAAAACATCCGACCCTCTGGAGCTGGGAGCGAGGATCAGTGTGCATGTCCAGCTTACGGGCAAATCGGCCGACGCGCGAGTTGTGTTTGCCAGCCGCGAGCGCCCTCTGGAGTTCGGAGTCGGGCTGGACCGGCCGCAGAATATCTGGGGCATCTCACTTCCACCGGCTGACTGGCGAGAGGAAATCTGACTGACCCGTTCATCCCATCCGCTATAAGCTTTGAAAAAGCTTTTTCCTTGACAGCTTAGGAGAGAACATACTAATCTCCTAAGCGTTTTAGGAGAACGCATGCCCGATCACGCTCAGCTCCTTCCTGGGACTCTCGATCTTCTTATCCTGAAGGCGGTCTCTCTCGGTCCTCTTCATGGATACGGAGTTCTTCTGCGCATCGGACAAATCTCCGACCAAGCGCTGCTTATCGAGCAGGGAGCGCTCTATCCGGCATTGTTCCGCCTGGTCCGTCAGGGCTTATTGAAGGCAAGCTGGGGCACGTCGGAGAACAATCGCCGCGCCAAGTTCTACGAACTCACGACTGCCGGACGCAAGCGTCTGCGCCAGGAAGCTGACGGCTGGAACCGACTGGCCACAGCCATCGCTTCTGCCCTGTCTGCCCAACCGGAGGAAGTATGAAACTGCTCGCTTATCTTCGTTCGCTTATTGCCAAGTTTTTCCATCGTTCTGAGATCGAGGAAGACATGGACGAAGAACTTCGCGCGCACATCCTACATCGCGCCGATGACCTTGAACGCTCGGGCTTGAATCGTGCTGAGGCACAACGCCGCGCGCGCCTCGAGTTCGGCGGCTATGAGCGATTTAAAGAGGAATGCCACGAGGCACTCGGCGGCAATTTTATTGACACGCTTATCCAGGATGTGCGCGTGAGCCTTCGCGTGTTGCGCAAGGCTCCTGGATTCACCATCGTTTCCGTGTTGACTCTGGCGTTGGGCATTGGCGCCAACGCGGTGGTGTTCAGCGTGATGAATGCGTTTCTCCTGCACCCGCTGAACGTCCCCCACGCTGACAGTCTCTATTTGCTGGAGCGCGGTAAGGACAAGAATGGGTTTCAATCCTATCCAGACTATATCGACCTGCGCGACCGCAACCGCAGCTTCGAGGGTCTGGCGGCTTTCAACATCACAGCCGCGGGACTCGATACCGGCAAGTCTCCATCGCGCGTGTGGATCGGTGACGTAAGCGGCAATTACTTCGACATGTTGGGCATCCATCCCTATCTCGGTCGATTTTTCCACGCTTCTGATGAGCATGGCGCGAACAGCGCACCGTACATCGTGCTCGGCTACGACTTCTGGCACACGCATTTTCACGACGATCGCGGAGTAGTGGGCCGTGTCGTTCAGGTGAACAAGCATCCCTTCACCATCCTGGGTGTAGCGCCGGCGGAGTTTCACGGAACGCTGATGTTCTTCTACCCCGAGTTGTTTGTCCCAATTGTGAACCAGGAGCAGGTGGAAGGGGAGAACACCCTCAACATCCGCGGGATACATGGAATCTTC
>DATLKS010000224.1:0-1547 GCA_035538255.1 Terriglobales bacterium | reverse complement strand
CTGAAACTACACAACACGGGTGGCTACCGGAAAGAGGTTTCAGTAAGGATTGGAAAGCCTTCGTGGATCATAAATGGAGCAAGAAAGTCTCGCGACTTGGTTTGGAGTTTCGTCCAGTCGTAAACACATTATCAAGAATTCCCGTGCGCAAAACTCATTTGATGTTGCTGAGAGACGGATGGCTCTTTACATCCCATCCGCCGCCGAGAGCACGAAAGGTTCGCACTGCGGCACGAGCCGCGTCGGCGCGCGTACTTTCTACGTCGTTCCGCGCAACAAGAAGTTGCCGGTCCGCGTCCAGAACATCCGTCAGTGTGATTGCTCCCGCCTTATACGCCTGTTCCGAAAGGTCGCGAGCGCGCGTAAGGGACGCAACTTCGTCCTGCAGCTGCTCAAGGCGTGCCTGTGCCTGAGCAAGCTCCATCATCGCGTTCTCGATGTCTTCCGTCGCCTTCAAGGCGGCCTGTCGATAGGCAGCGAGTGCCTCAGCATATGCACCGTGCGCCTGCGCGATTTCGGCCTTCACCCTTCCGAAGTCGAATAGGCGCCAGCGCAGCGAACCAGTCCCGACCGCCTGGAGGGCCTTCCCATTAAATAGCGTGCCACCGTTGACGCTGTCGAAACCAAGCGCACCAGCGAGGGAAATCTTGGGGTAGTAGTCCGATATCGCCACTCCGATCCGTTCATTCGAGGCGGCAAGCTTTCGCTCCGCGGCGATAATATCCGGCCGGCGGCGGAGGACGTCTAGAGGCTGGTCGACATCACCAATCGCCGGGATTCCGGGAATCTTGCCGGGCTTCACGAGTTCTTGTGCGTAGGTTCCGGGCTGGGCGCCCATCAGGACATCAAGTCGGTTCAATTGAGCTTCGAGCCCCACACGAAGGGCCGGCACAGTTGTCTTTGCCTGCTTAAGAAGAGCTTCAGCCTGCGCAACCTCGCGGCCGTCTGCTGCGCCTGCTCGCCGTCGTGCCTCCACCAGCTTCAAAAGGTCTGCGTCGGTATCGATGAGTTGCTGGGCCACTGCCAGCCGCGCTTGGAATTCCCGGACCTGGACATATGAGTCGGCTGCTTCCGCGGCGACTGTGATTCGCGTCCCCACCTGGTCAGCTTCCGCGGCCTGAACTTCATCGATCGCGGCGGCTCTTCCGCGGCGCAGTCCGCCCGCGAGGTCAATCTCCCAGCTCGCCGCCGGACCAATCGTATATTCATGCAGATTTCTGTAGTAGGCGGGGAAACCGCTTGCGATCGAACCAAAGTAACTCGCGGCACTTTGACGCTGAGCCGTGATCGTCGCTCCCAGATCGGCGGCGGGCAGAAGTTGAGCGCCAGCCTGCGCGGCAGCGGCGCGTGCTTGACTTACTCGTTCGAATGCAGCAGCGAGGTCGAGATTCTGCTCGAGTGCGCGTTGCACGACAGTCACGAGCAACGGATCGTCGAAGCCTGTCCACCAGGTGTCGAGTTTCGGCGACGGCAGTTCAGTTTTCACTTCCTTGACTGCACTGAGGTTGTGAAAGGGAGTTAGGTCCGTAGTCGGCTTCACGTAGTTC
>DATLKS010000223.1:0-13477 GCA_035538255.1 Terriglobales bacterium | reverse complement strand
AATCGCATTCCAATCTCTTTCCGTCAAGAAAATGGAAAGCTTGTTGCAGAAGCGTCTGCTGGCGGTTTGGTCACTGCGCTTGAACCCGTGCTTCAGCAACATGGAGGGATGTGGGTAGGAAACGCTGGCACACAAGACTCTCTGGAGTTACAGCAACAGCTTGATGCGGCGACAAAAGGTGGCAACTTCCGTTATGTGCCGGTAATCCTGACAGACGAGGAGCAGACGAAGTATTACGAAGGATTTTCGAACGAGGTTTTGTGGCCGCTCTTTCATGATCTGCAATCACTCTGTCATTTTGATCCGGAGTACTGGGACTTCTATGAAAGAGTGAACCGCAAGTTTGCCGAAGTTACCAATTCCACTTCAGAGCAGAGCGACCTAGTCTGGATACAGGACTACCAATTGCTGCGTGTTGCGCACTTCCTACGAGAGAATCGGCCGGACGCACTCATTTCTTTCTTTTTGCATATTCCTTTTCCGCCACCCGACATTTTTGCCAAACTTCCGTGGCGCAGAGAAGTCCTGGAAGGTCTGCTCGACTACAACTTCATTGGTGTACAGACGCCACGAGATGAGCGCAACCTAACTGCGAGTGTCCGCTCGTTTCTTCCGAGCGCGAAAATCACAGGACACAAGGATCAGAAGACTATTTTGACTGCACGCAGCAGAACAAGGATTCGAGCAATTCCAATCAGTATCGACTTCAAAGATTTCTCAGCGGCAGCGAACTCGGAAGCTGTGGTTGAGCGAGTCGAAAGCATTCGGAAGCAAGCTGCGGGAATGGAAATTGCAATTGGGATTGACCGGCTGGATTATACCAAGGGTATTCCGGAACGGATGCGAGCGTTTCGCGCATTTCTTCGTCTGTATCCCCACTTCTCTCGGAAACTCACTTTGATACAGGTTGTCGTTCCCAGCCGAGAAGGAATACTTAGATACAAGGATCTGCTCTCAGATATCGAACGGCTGATCTCGGCAATCAATGGTGAGTTTGCGGAACCAGGCTGGACTCCAATCCAGTACATGCACCGGTCTGTGGCGCACGATGAGTTGCTGGCGCTCTATCGGAGTGCAGGTATCGCGCTAGTGACTCCCTTAAAGGATGGGATGAACTTGGTAGCAAAAGAATATTGTGCAGCACGCGTCGACAATACCGGCGTACTCATACTGAGCGAATTTGCTGGAGCAATGCCAGAGCTTCGGACTGGCGCCATCGCCGTGCACCCATATGATGAACTCGGAATCGCCGAAGCTCTTCGACAGGCACTGCAAATGCCGAACCCAGAACGTCGCCGGCGAATGCTTCGTATGCGACGTCAGATCCAGCAGTCGGACATCCTGCGCTGGCGCGATCACAACTTCGAACAGATACAACAGCGGCAAGAGCCTTCGACAAAACTGGCCGCATAATGACCGTGATTGCTCCTGCCACTGCACTTCGAGAACGACAGAGATTTCTTAGCTGCCGGGCCTGTTTTGCGGGCGGTGATGTCCCTTTTGAAATCCCATTTACAAAGCGCGGCTGATTCTAGCCAGCAAGTTTTTCATAGTAGCTAAAGAATCGTGAGCGCCGATTGTGCCGGAGTAAGAAATGGAGCATCCCAGGAGATAGTGGTGGCTCAACGAAAAAATCGCCGTGGTTTGCTGTGAAGAACGGCGATCTTGCCGGCATCGATTCGATCGTTCTTCTTCTTGGCTGCCGCAATGGCGCGCAGCATCAGTGGATGTGCCACTTTCACTTGCTCGACATGTGGAAGCAGATGATCGTAAATCCAACCTGTGAAGATGGTCGCCTCCATGGCAATGGCCCGTGGCCGGGGAAGAGTCCTCATCCAGCCATCCAGTTCGATTCGCGTTCTCCAATCTCGCCTTGCTGGTGGACCTGACCGCTCGCATCTTTTACGCAATAGCTGATGGTCTTCTTGTGAATAATCCGATGTAATACATATGTCTCTGAGGAGCCTCCTGTGGTTGTTCTCTGAATCAACGGTCCCGTTGAGTTCAGCTTTTGTACACCACGCGCTCCTCGTCGAGACTTAGCATTCAAACAATCCGGGAGCTATCTCGCGTGGTGGTTCGGCCACTTCGATGAGTGGCGCATTGTTCGTCAAAGTGGATTACTCTGTATATGTGTGCGTCAGTTTGCGAGAACGTAAGAGCGAATCTACCTCGTACCGAAATACTCGAAGAGGACTGGGGCCAGGGCGGGCCCCGAAACGTTGTGATCTTGGCCGGAGAGGAACCGGCTACGTCCATTCGGAAGCGCGGTCGCCACTGCCCCGACCGCGTCGCGTAGTTCCTTCGGACTTTTTTCCCCACCGACTACCAGCGTCGGAACTGAGATCAAACGACTCCGCTCGTTTAACACCGACCTGTCGCTGAGAATCGTAAGGTCGTAAGGCAGGGTATGCGCAACAAGCTTGAGTTTCTTCCATGCGTTCGGCATCAGGAGGGGCATCGCGAAGACGAAGGCCCGCGGAGCGCCCACGACATCCGTCAAGAAAAATTTCACCGCGCCAGCCCGGTCGCCCGCCGATACTAGCTGTTGTAGATGACTTTTCGGGTCTTCGAAGGATCTGGGCCGAGCGCCGTCGGTCACGTAAGGCGGCTCATAAAGCACAAGCTTCTTCATGTTGACCCCACTCGCTACTGCTTGCAATGCGAGCGCGGCTCCCGAAGAAATGCCAACGACATCGGGTGTTCCGCCCGCCTCATCCACGATAGCGCGAAGATCGTCAATCTCGCGCTCCATGGCATAAGGCGGAGTGTCACCGCTCTCTCCTCGCCCTCGACGATCGTAGACGAACACAGTGAAGTATTGGGCGAGTAGCGGTGCCAAGTCCGGCGCGGGGCCGCTCTCGCGATAGCAGAAAGCGCCATCCACCAGGACAACAGGGGGCCCGGAACCCATCTTGGTAAACGCGATCCGCGTGCCATCGCGAGAGACCGTAACTCGACTTTCACCCAAGGAATGCATCGTCTTCTCCTTTGAATGCAAGACCACCAACAAGCAACTGCGAAAAGTACGAAAGCGGTGGCGAGAAGGACCCTTCGCCGGCGATACACGACCCTAGGAGTGCCGTCAACCGTAGCTTCTACGCTGCTACCTTTCTGCATGGATCCTCCTATTTCATCTCACGTTCTGCCTCTACAAGAATCGCGTCTCGTTCAACAAGCTGTTCGGCTTACCGATCTTGGGCAGGTAGGCCGCGAGATTTTCCAGAGTTTGAGCCGTGCCGGCATCGACGCGCATCTGCAGCAAAGCGTCGCGATCCTTCTTGGTCGCGCACTCCATCATTATCGTCAGCTTCGTCTTCTTCCCATCCTCGGTGAAGACGAGCGTCCCAACCCCCTGATCGGGACCGGTGAAGACGAGCTTCTCTGGCGGGTCGATTTCTCGATAGATGCCGGTAAACGCGTGTCCCTCCCCACCATCGGGAGCGCGATTGACCCAACGAAAAACTCCGTTCGGCCGCAGATCGATTTCGCAAACGGCGAGCGGGACGCCGCTAGGGTCCCGCCAATGTGCGACGTGTTCGGCTTTAGTCCAGGCCTCAAAGACAAGAGCGCGAGGTGCATCGAAGATGCGCGTTATCACAATCTCGCGGTCGCTGGGAGTTGTGATCTCCACTGCTCCGATATTCTTCACTAGTGATCTCTCCTTATCGCTTCGTACGTCCACGTGTTTTCTGCTTCCTTTGCATCTCTTTCAGGTAGTCGTCCAGGCTGGCAAATTTCTGCTCCCAGAAGCGGCGAAATGGTTCAAGCCAATCAGCGATGTCCTTAAGCGGGACGGCCACAAGCGTGCGCGGACGTCGCTGTGCATCGCGCTTACACGTAACAAGACCTGCCCGTTCGAGTACATTGAGGTGCTTAGAGATCGTCGGCTGAGTGAGGACGAACGGTTTCATAAGCTGTGAAACATCTGCGTCCCCGGAAGCAAGGCGGGCAAGGATCGCGCGCCGCGTGGGATCCGCGAGCGCCCCAAAGACCAGGCTCAAACGGTCGGTTTGCACTTCCATCGCCATATTGCTATATTTCCATATAGCGATATACGTGGTCAAGAGATTTCCGAGATGCAAAGAACGTGGAAAACGAAAGAAGACGTTTGGGGTGGATTCCCACTTGGAAACTACCGTTCGCTGCCACCTGGATGAATAGTTGCTAGTCGGCCACTCGTTGATGTGGGCGCGCCACAGCCGCTTTACCGGAGCCTCATGGATTGCACCGGAGTCACGTAAGTGCTTTATCGGACGCGCGCAGTGAAGAAATGTGGAGTAAGACAGGAGTTGGGCGCGCGTTCGATAAAGCCGTCAGAACGAAGCCGCTCGCGCGGCGGACGCGGGTCTATGGAGATTGAATGGAGGGAGTGGAGAGATCTGACGTAGTTGCGAGACTTGAGCGTGGGGCGGAAGAGGAAACGGCGAAGTCCGAAGCTAAGTGCAAGCGCGAAGATGGTTGTTTCTGTGACGTGGGAGGGTCGGCGAGAACAGATTGATTCGGCGGTAAAGCGCAAGAGGGCATAGCGCGGCGACGCACGCAGGATTTTCGAGATGTAGTTTGCGAGTTCATGCGGCAACTGTGGTCGAGACCGGTGGGGAGCGGAGTTGGAGCTGGGCAGCGGTTAATAGCTCGACGAGGCGCATGGATCCGCCACATTTGGGGCAGCGGCCAAGAGAACTCGATTCTTCGGGGGTGGATGTTTCTGTTTCACATTGGGATGAAGCAGCACCGAGTGCTGCGAAGCACAGCGGGAGAAGCTCAGCTCGGTGGCGATTGGCGAGGAAGCCGAAGTTGCGGATGCGAACGAAGCTTTTTGGGAGCAGGTGCAATAGGAAGCGGCGAAGGAACTCATCCAGCGATAAGCTCATCAATTTTTGTTCATTGTTGTGGGCCGAGTCGCGCCAGCGAAAGGTGACCCGGTTGTCAGCGAAGGCGACCAGTCGATGGTTGGAGATGGCTACACGATGGGTATAGCGACCGAGGTACTGGAGAACATATTCAGGGCCGCCGAAGGGGGGTTTCGAGTAGACGACCCAGTCTTTTCGGAACAGCGGTCTTAACCAAGCAGCGAAGATCTTAGGTTGTGCGAGTAGCGCCAGATCACCGGAAAAATGAAGTTGACCATGTTCGAAGGCGGACTTGAGAGCGGCGACGAACTTGCCGCGAAAGGCACGTCGCAGTACCGTAATGGGAAGGAAGAAGCGAGGACGAGAGCGAATCCAGCGACTGTGATCGAGTGAGAGTCCACCCGCGGGGACAACGCAGTGAACATGGGGATGCAGACACCCACGCCCACAGTACCCTGAGTGCGGAAACCACGCACGTCCACGTCTTCTACCCTTTTCACCCACTCTGTAGTTCTACCCTTCAGATCGTGCGCAGGCCGAATCGGGGAGATGGTGCGGTCTCCGTCATTGACCAAACCGGGAGGCGGCTGAAGATTCCTGTATGGATGCTGTCGCCGGAAGCCGCCGAGACAGTGATCAGCGAACAGATTCATCTCAGTAAGGAAGCTCTTCTTTCTCTAGCCTCGTTGCTTTCTCTAAAAGCCGGTGAAGATCACGGTCACGATAACCTTCTGCCAACTGCTGTTGATGAATGCCAGGGAGGTCATTGTGGAGCAACTGGAACTATCGGGCCTGGTGATTCGTGAAGAAAGCGGAATCGTGCCGGTAGATGCGACAGTGCGCGCCGATCTGGTCGATCTGATGGCTCGCATTCTGGTGGCGCTTTTTGAAGCGAAAGGAGAAAGGGTTGATGACAGAGCTTCTCTACAGTCCCAAGATCAAGCCTGAGCATCTGGGGCGCAAGGCGATCGTTTACTTGCGGCAATCGAGCGAGAAACAGGTGCGCTACAACCTGGAGAGTCAGCGCCTTCAGTATGAGGTAGCCGATCGAATTCGAAACTTGGGTTGGAGGGATGTGGAGATCATCGACAGTGATCTCGGTTCCAGTGCGGGCATGGCGGCGGCCCGTCGCGAAGGATTCGAGCGCGTCCTCAGCCTGGTAGCTCTGGGGGAAGTGGGAATCGTGGGTAGCCGGGAGGTGTCGCGTTTGTCCCGCACAGACAAGGACTGGTGTCGGTTGTTGGAAGTGTGCCAGATTTTTGGAACGCTGATCGCCGACGAGCAACAGATCTACGATCTGAATTACCTCGATGACCAACTGGTGCTGGGAATCAAAGGGACACTTAGCGTCGTCGAACTGAAAGTGCTTCGGCAACGGATGCAAGCAGGGCAGGAATCGAAAGCGCGCCGCGGCGAGTTGTTTAAGCGGCTACCGGTCGGCTACGTCCGGGATCTGAGGGGTAAGGTTGTCTTGCATCCCGATCAGCGGATTGGCGAAGCCATTCGACTCGTATTTATGAAATTTCGAGAACGGTGGAGCATACGTCAAACGTTCCAGTGGTTTCGGGATCACGACATCGAGTTACCTGCGAATCCAATCCGTGGGACAGGGCTCATCTGGAAGGTTCCGACCCAGAGCCTGGTGCGCGATATTTTGATCAACCCCTTCTACGCGGGTGCGTATGTATGGGGCCGCCGTCCGGTCACGACGCTGCTGGTGGACGGAAGATTGCGGAAACGGCAGAGCGCCACGCGTCGAGCTGAAGAATGCCGAGTCTTCATTCCCCGTCATCATGAGGGATATATTGACTGGGCCACCTATGAAGAGAATCAACGAATGACGCGGCGTAATTCCGTAAACTGGCAGGGGGATGAATGCATGGCGGCGATTCGTGCCGGACAAGGTCTGCTCGTAGGACTGCTCCGTTGCGGCCACTGTGGTCGCAAGCTGCACGTACGTTATTGGGGCGGGCGAGGCACCCACGCGCGTTATCTCTGCAAGGGAGATTACGACGACGGTGGGCAGTACTGCCTGGGCTTTGGTGGTGCTTCGGTGGATCGCCGGTTGGGCCAGGAGCTGCTCAAGGTGATTTCCCCGCTGGGGGTGGAGGCCAGCCTGCGCGCACTTGAGGAATTAAGCGCCGGGGATACAGCACAGCGCATCGCTTTGAGCAGCAAGCTCGAACAACTGGAATACGAAGCCAGAAAAGCTTTTGAGCAATACGATGCTGTTGACGCCAGGAATCGTCTGGTGGCCGGCGAGTTGGAGCGTCGCTGGAACGAAAAGCTAGAAGAGATAGCAAAGATCAAACAGCGACTGGCCAGTCTTAACGGAAAGCGCTATTCGTTGACCGCTGAGGAAGAAGCGCAAATCTTCACGATGGGCGAAAACTTCGCTGAAACCTGGCAAAACGATCAGTGCCCTCCAGCACTTAAGAAGATGATCTTCCGCACCGTCGTGGAGGAGATCATCGTACAGACAGATATGGAGAAAAAGATCCTGCAGTTCACGATTCATTGGAATGGTGGTACGCATACACAGCTCACGATGGAGCGACCGCGTGCGGCGACGGAAACCGCGACTCCGATGGAGGCGCTGGAGATCATCCGGCGGATGGCGGTGCGCCACGGCGATGACCAGATCGCCTCGGTGTTGAACCGGCTCGGATATTCGACAGGCAAAAACAAGCGGTGGAATCAAACCCGTGTAGCAACTGCACGGCGCAACTACTCGATTGCCGGGCAAAAGCACGCGCTACCCGATCCGGAAACCGTAAGTCTGAACGAAGCAGCTCGGATATGTGGAGTGAGTCATCGCACCATCGAACGGTTAGTGGAAGCAGGCCTGTTGAAGCGTGAGCAGGTTACTGCTCGCGCACCCTGGAAGATTCGTCGTACAGATTTGAACGATGAGCCGGTTCGAAGTGTCATCGAAAGACTCCTGCGCACAGGCAAACTAGTTCTGCAAGGGGGTAGTTTGGAAAACCAACCTATCTTATTTACTGAAAAAGAAGGAGATGATAATGCCCGGCATCATGAGTGAGGGTTCAGCTGGAGCTTTTGGTTCCAGGTATGCAGCACGCTGAAGAATCCGATCTCGGCGCCGAGATGTCTGGGGTTACGAGCTACTTCGAGTAGCGTTTCTGCACTGGCGCGAAACAGCAAATCATAGATGCATTTCTTGTTTTGCAGGGCCAGCGAAGCTAGTTGCGAGGGCAGAGTGAAGACGACATGCACGTAGGGCGAGGGCAGGAGTTCGCGGCGACGTGCTTGGATCCAACGTTCGCGAGCGCTGGTCTGACACTTCGGACAATGGCGATTACGGCAGCTGTTGTAGGAGATGGTGGCACGATATCCGCAGCGGGTGCACTCATCGATATGGCCGCCGAGCGCAGCCGTACGACAGCGTGCGATGGCGAGCAGGACTTTGATATGGGCCCAGCGAATCCAAGCGTGGTTCCGTTCGATGAAAGCAGTTCCTGCGCTACGAACTAAATCGGCCACTTCCAGTAGTGGCCGACTCATCTATTTCTCCGGTTGTGATCTGCCTTTCAAGACCAGCGAGTCCAGAGGACTGGCGATCGCGTGTAAGTGTCGTTGCGAAAGATGGAGATAGATGGCGGTCTCTTTTAGATCGTGATGGCCTAAGAGGATCTGAATGGTGTGGAGGTCGGCGCCGGCTTCCAGCAGGTGAGTGGCGAAGCAGTGGCGGAGCACGTGAGGATAGACTTTTTTCTTAATGCCGGCGCGGGGTGCGGCGTACTGGCAGGCATGTCGCGGGGTCTTGGTATCGATGGGGTGATCGCCGCTGTGCCAGGCATTGCCGGGAAATAGCCAGATGGATTTTCTGCGCAAGCGACGCCAGTGAGCACGCAGTTCGTTGAGCAGAACAGGGCTGAGCATCACGTCACGATCTTGACGCCCCTTCCCACCTTGGACGTGGATCACCATGCGTTGACTATCGATGTCGCTGACTTTTAAGCGCGTCAATTCGGCATTGCGAACGCCGGTGGCGTAGAGGGTCATGAGGATAGTTCGATGAAAGGGGCTGCAGGCCGCATCGATGAGCTGGGCCACCTCTTCCTGGCTGAGAATGGTCGGTAGGCGATGCGCTTTTTTCGGATAGGGAGTGTCTGCAATACTCCACGGTTTCTTGAGTGTCTGGATGTAGAAGAACCGTAGTGCACATAAATGGTTCGTCACCGAGCCAGGTGACAACTTCTGTTGCGTGAAGAGTTGGGCTTGATACTCGCGGATGTGTCGCGGGCCCAGACGATCTGGAGAGCAGCCGAAGTGCCGTGCGAATCTTTCTACGGCGCGTACGTAGCGGCGTGTGGTACCCTCAGAGTAATTCCGACGCTGTCCCTTTAGGGCCGACCTGCCCGCGAAACCTCATGAAAATTTATTTAGCGCTAAGATCGCAGCCGCTCGGAGCGGCGAGGTCGAGAACTCACTGGAGAAGTCGAAGCCGTGTCGCTGTCTGATCCGGAGCGTGCGTGTTTGAGCGAATAATTGGGCGTCGTTGCTTCCCCTCTGGGGGAGCGGCGATAGCCCGCGACCCTGCTTAAGGTAAGCGCAGCACGCCCTCCGCTCTCGGCCAGGAGGAACTATGTCTTATAGGATAGCGGGGATTGATGTCCACAAGAAGATGCTGGCGGTCGTTGTGTCTGACGTCGAAGTCGACAACGAATACCAATTTGAGCGGAGGAAGTTTGGCAGTAACCCCGAACAACTGCGATTGCTGGCGGCATGGCTGCTCGAGCAAGAGGCCGAAGAAGTCGTCATGGAATCGACGGCTCAATATTGGAAACCAGTGTGGGAAGCGCTGGAAAGATATTGGAAACCGATATGCGAGAAACGAGAAGGCGCAAGGCGAAAGTCTGGAACCCTGCATTTAGCGCAGGCGCTATCCAATCGTGGGCGACGAGGACGCAAGAGGGATTTCCCTGATGCCGAACGTCTGGTGAAGCGACTGGTGGCCCAAGAACTGACTTTGAGCTTTGTGCCCGATGCCGAGCAGCGTCTGTGGCGGACAGTGACGCGCAAGAAGTACCAGTTAAGGTGTGATCGAATACGGCTGCAGAACCAATTGGAGTCTCTTCTGGAAGAGGCACATATCAAGTTGTCCAGTCTAGTTTCGGATCTGCTGGGCCTCAGTGCCCAACGGATGCTGAAGGCAATCGCCGATGGTGAAACTGATCCAGCCGGCTTAGCCGTTTTGGCAGATAAACGCTTGCGCGCAACACCGGAACAGCTGTGCGACGCGCTGGGTGCATGTACGCACTTAAACCCTGTCTACCGGCGGCTGCTGAAGATGGCATTGCAGGAATTGCGATTGATCGACGAGCAGATTGGCCGACTAGATCGGGAAATGGCCAGTCTGCTTAGCGCGCATCAAGATGCCGTTCAGCGACTCGCAGAGATTCCCGGTTTGGGAGTGGACTCGGCCCAGCAGATCATCGCAGAAGTGGGCCCCGCCGCAGCTGCATTTCCTTCCGACAAATGTCTCTCCTCCTGGGTCGGTGCCTGTCCGGGCGACGATGAGACCGCAGGCGTCAACTACAGCCACCGCTCTCCAAAGGGCAACCGTCAGATGCGACGCATACTCAATCAAGCTGCGAATGCTGCAGCTAGGGCCAAAGGAAGCATCTTCGAAATCGTGTATCGCCGCTCAGTCCCGCGCTTGGGACACAATCAAGCCATAGGTGTCATTGCCCATCGACAATGTCGACTGATCTGGCTGATTCTGCATCAAGGAGTCCATTACGAGGAACGTGGCCCAGCAGTTACAACACGATCGAAGCAACTACGCACCTGGAAGATGATTCGACAGCTCCGGAGCCTCGGCTATCACATCGAGCCACCGAATCCTCTACCAAGCCAAGCACAAGCCCAGTGATTTTCGACCCTGGAGTTCCTCCAGCATCATTTTGCGTAGATGGGTCACAGGGACCTCCTTGTGACCCAAAAATTTATCTGATAGAAAACCTCAAACTGCCGACATCACCCACGCGGTAGCGTCCGCCGCGCGAGCGGCTTTGTTCTCACGAGCAAACCGGAAGTTAGAGTTTGCGTGCGCGATCATTACCCAGAAACGACTTTAGTTCATCGAAGGGGTCAGAAGCTGCGCAGGAGAAAATCTCGTGTGCTTGCCAGCACTTTCTTTCGCGTCGCAGGATCTGGCAGCATGCGAGCAATTTCAACAGCCCCGATTATCGTTGAAAAAATTGCAAAGAAAGCACGCTCTTTGTCCATGGTTCGCCGGCCAGGCATGAACGGCAGCATTTGGCTTTTGTATTTCACGAGTTCGGCAACAATCTTGGGCTTCATCCGCTTATCCACCCGCGCCAATTCGGGCGCAAGTGCCGGCAAGGGGCATCCATGCTCGGGATGTTCGCAATGTTCCGGGCTGAGATAGGCTTTGACAATCGCTTTCCACGCTTCCCCGGGTAGCGACTGTTCAGCGGCAAGGACCCAGGTATCCACGATTTCCCGGAACGCCTCCCTAAGCGATTCCGCAAGCAAGTCATCCTTGCTCGCGAAATGCTTGTAAAAACCTCCGTGGGTCAGGCCAGTGTCCCGCATCACAGCGGCAACCGCGGCACCATTTAAGCCTTCGGCGCGCACCCGCTGCGAAGCGTCTTTCACAATCTTCTTGATGGATTTCGGCTTTATGCCCGGGCTGGTAACGCATGACTATAGGATGCTATGAATCATCCCAAGGTGCAACCCTGCCCGTCATTCCGATTGAAAAAAGAAATCCTGAATCCGTAGGATTATATGCATCATCCTATGGCAACTGAAGGAGAATTTCCATGACTCATCCAATTTTGGTTACAGGTGCGGCGGGTGGAGCACAAGGGTCGACCGGACGCCTGGTCGCGAGTCTTTTAAGGGAGCACGGAATTCCGGTTCGTGCCTTAGTTCACAAGCTCGATGCGCGATCCGAGCAGCTCGGCAAACAGGGCGCGGAAGTGGTCGAGGGCGACCTCTTGAATCCAGCTTCGGTCCAAGCCGCAATGCGGAATGTCAAGCGCGCATACTTTACATACCCAGTGGCCGACGGGCTGCTTGAGGCAGCCGCAATCTTCGCTGCAGCGGCTCGCGATGCGGGCCTGGAGTTGGTGGTAAACAATTCGCAGTTTCAGGGTGCACCCGGTGATCCTGCCTTTCGCGACTTAGGACATGCTCCCAGCTTCCGGAATCTGCAGCATCGGCTGGCCGATCGCATCTTCGATTGGGCACAGGTTGGAGCTGTTCATCTCCAGGCACCGCCTTACTATGAAAACGTGCGCGCCCTTGTCAGCCGGAGCGTCGCCGAGCAAAGCACCGCCTTCCTACCCTGGGGCAAAGATGACACCGTCGTTCCACTGGTCGGCGCCGCGGATGTATCCCGTGTAGCCGCAACTCTGCTGGCTAATCCCGGTTCCCCATCTCAAAACGCATACCCGTTGATCAGCGAAACTTCAAGCGTGAGAGAGATCGTCGCAAGTCTGGCGAAGGCTATTGGACGGCCGGTTCGATACGTCGCCAATCACGGACGATCAGTGGGCAGAGGCGGTGAAGGAGCGAGTCAATCCTCACGCGCTCGATCATCTGACACATCTCTGGCAATACTTCCGGAAAGGTGAAGAGCGATTTCGGGCTACCGATGCCATCCGCCTAGTGACCGGACGAGATCCGCAGACATTGGAAGAATTTTTCCGAGCGAATGCCAAAACAATCGGCGGTTGACCATACTGAAGAGACTTTACGAGCCATAGAAAGAAGACGATCATGATCAAAACTCCGTATGCCCAAGGTTGGTTCGCAGATGGTGAGCGCGTCGGCTACGACCCGAAAGCTCGCGCCATCATTGCGGCGCAAGATGCGTCCCTCAAGATTTTCTTGAAGCGGGAGGGAGAAGTTGCGCACGCCGTCTCCTTCCTGCCGGGATTTCCCGATGGCTCGTTCGGCTGGGGGAAGGTTCAGCCGCATTTACCGAACGCGGTTGAGATGCCGAAACTCTTCGTAGAGTATGTCGGCATGGGCGATAGTGACAAGCCCAAGGACTATGCCTATTCCACCGCGGAACGCACCGATCTGGTCGAAGCGATCTGGCGGGATCTCTCAATCCAGTCGACGACACTGGTCGCCTTTGACTTTTCCTCGCTTGTGGTCTTGGAGCATCTGCGACGCCGGCTTGAGCGCGCCGAGCGGGGGGAACCCGTGGGCGGGCCGGACATACGCGGTGTCTTCATCTTTAATGGCGGTCTCTTCACGGATGGGCACACGCACCCGTGGTTCACCACACCAGTTTTGCGCCGCCTCCCTGACCGGGCACGGCAGCGCCTGGGCCGTTCCTTCGCCCTGTTCAAAATGATGGTCGGGGTGATGTGGTCCAAAGACTATCAGGTGACTGATGCCGAGATTCGCGAGCTTCACAGCGCCCTAGACCGCCACGATGGCCTGTTCTACCTCGCCGCCGCAGGCTTCGTGGCTGATCACAAGGCGCAAGGCGATCGGCTCGACTTCGGTCATCTCTTCGCGGCCTATCGCGATCAATTCCCGTTCTTGGTGGGTGGCAGCAGCGAAGATCCTTTTGAACACCGACAGGTCGATCTCGCGCAAGAACGACTGGGGAA
>DATLKS010000222.1:0-2651 GCA_035538255.1 Terriglobales bacterium | reverse complement strand
TCGAAGCGAGTGACAGACGCCCTATGAGTTGGCGTGATTAGCTCCGAGAAACGCGCTTCCCTGTACTCTATTTCCCCAATCGTCGCAGCTCTTAGTGGATCGGAATAAGGTCTGGATAGCCGTAACCCCTTGCAAATTCCGAGAGACGTGTTTAAAAGCGGCTCTATCTGGGTCACTTCAAGTAGCGGTCGTCAAATTGAAATTAGATGAGGTCGAGGTCAGGCGGATCTGCTCGTCGTACACAACCCAAATTACATCATCGTCTGTACTGCTCTACCGATAGTCTTCGAACCGTGCTAATCTCAGCCACCGCGGCACGTCCACTACCCAAATGATTGCCGGAAGCTATAACGCGGGCTTGGTGGCGCTCTCCATCTTGATTGCGATCGTAGCGTCGTATGCTGCCTTCGATTTAGGCGAGCGACTGTCCGCTTCCGAAGGCCAAAGGCGCTGGGCTTGGCTGGCGAGCGGAGCCATCGCCATGGGCTTCGCAATCTGGTCCATGCACTATGTCGGCATGCTGGCGTTTGTTCTTCCCGTGCCCGTGCTTTACCACGTTCCGACCGTGATCTTGTCTCTGGTTGCTGCTGTAGGCGGCGCGGCGATAGCGCTCTACATCGTTTGCAAGGAAACGATTCGCCGCGTTCATACGGCGACAGCAGGCATGTTTCTCGGGGCCGCAATCGTCTCGATGCACTACATCGGCATGGCTGCAATGCGCTCAACAGCCATGCACCATTACAAGCTCGGATTGGTGACCTTGTCCGTAGTTGTTGGGGTCACGTTCTCGTCCTTAGCTGCGTGGCTCGCGATCCGATTCGGCAGATCTCACCATGGGTTTACGTGGAACAAGATCAATGCTGCATCACTGATGGGCGTGGGGATTGCGAGCATGCACTACACGGCGATGGCGGCAGCATACTTCACACCTGGCTGCGCTCCTCCAATGCGGCATACGGTCGCAGTCTCGACACTCGGCGCTTTCGGGATCGGAATGAGTACCCTGCTTCTTCTGGGCACAACGCTAATTACCATGTGGTTTGACCGGCGGCTGCAAAACGAGCGCCTGCTCCAACATCTTTATGGCGATCTTCGGGAACGCGAAGCGAAGATCCGGCGGCTGGTCGACGCCAATATCATCGGCATCTTCATGTGGAATCTGGACAAGATTGTCGAGGCCAATGATGCGTTTCTCAACATGCTTGACTACAGTCGCGACGATCTGCTTCTGGGTTGCTTGCGCTGGATGGAGCTTACGCCGGTGGAATGGCGAGAGCGCGATAAATTGGCGCATGAAGAGATAAAGGCCATCGGTACAGTTCAACCGTACGAGAAGGAGTTTTTTCGCAAAGATGGTGCGCGTGTACCTGTGCTGGTTGGAGCCGCCACTTTCCAGGAAGGGGACAAAGAGGGTGTCGCTTTCGTAATGAATATTGCCGATCGCAAGCAGGCCGAAGAGGAACGCGAGAGATTGCGTCAGACCTTGGCGGACCTGGCGCACATCAATCGGGTGACCACAATGGGCGAGTTGACTGCCTCCCTCGCGCATGAAATCAAACAGCCGATCAGCGCAGCAGTAATGAATGCTAAGACGTGCTTGCGATGGCTTGCTCGCGATGAGCCCGAGTTGGGAGAGGCACGCGAGGCAGCCGCCAGAGTCATCAAAGATGTGACTCGTGCTTCTGACATCATCAGCGGGATCGGCTCGCTATTTAAGAAGGGAGCCTCGCAGCGAGATTTGCTCGATGTGAATGAAATTATTCAAGAGATGATCGTCTTGCTGCGCAACGAGGCGAGCCGATATTCGATCTCGATTCGCAGCGAACTTGCCAACGAACTTCCCAAAGTCATGGCGGATCGGGTGCAATTGCAACAGGTGTTGATGAATCTTATGCTCAATGGCATCGAAGCCATGAAGGACTTGGAGCCGTCGGGCGAACTTACAATTAGCTCGCGGCGTGGGGATCGCCAACTCGTGATCTCGGTCAGCGATACCGGTGTGGGCCCTCCCGCGGAGCAGGCCGACCAAATTTTTAGTCCATTCTTTACTACGAAACCCCAGGGCGCCGGCATGGGACTGGCGATCAGCCGTTCGATCGTGGAGTCGCACGGAGGCCGCCTATCCCTAGCCTCTTCCTCCTCTGGCTCAGGCGCAACGTTTCAGTTCACTTTGCCTGCCGAAGGCAGCGCTCATCAGGCTGCTTAGCTTAGACAATGGCGCGCGAAACTCCTTGGCATGTGAACGACCGATTCTGATCGTTTTCTCCTCAATCGGTCATGGCTTTCCCGAATGGCTGCAAACGGCTCAGTGCGAGATCGCTATGTGCAGGTTCCAAGCGCGCATCGGATCGCTAGCAACGGGCGCACTGAGCTAGAAGACTAATCCGGTTCTGCCAATGGGTTACGTCTCCACAATCGTTCTAGCTTTTCTTTGCGCTTCGAGATGATCCAAATCCAGGATCATCTTGGATTTATCGGGGAAATGCGAAACTGCGACGCCTTGCGCACCCGCGGAAGCTAAGGAGAATGCTCCACATGCCAGGGGCGATACCATGAAAAGCCAGGGGTTTGCTTGAGACGAGACGAAACCAGGACAGCAGCACGCGGAGTCTCTAAGGCCAGAGGAGGAGAGCCAGCACTACACAGGGATT
>DATLKS010000221.1:0-1503 GCA_035538255.1 Terriglobales bacterium | reverse complement strand
TGAAGAGAACGCGGAGCCGAGTTCTGATTTCCGATCGCTCTAGACCTCCCTCTCTCCCTGACGACGTAAGGCAGCCAGAATGGAACTCGCCGTGCAACGGTACCGGTCGAGTTGTTCGCGTGCATCCAGCGAAAGCTCCGAGCAATGTAAAATGGTGGCCGAACACCGGGGCAGAAGTTGGTTGACATACCGTTTGGAGGGAGCACAAGAGCAATGGCACAGAGCAGTGCAAGCAACGTCACGCCGATACACAGCTGCGGGATCCTCCCCGCCGGAGCAGTGGCCCCAACTTTCACGTTGCATGTGACGCCAGATCAAACCCTGACTTTGAGTGACTTGCTGGGACGTCCTGTGATCCTGGCGTTTTATCCCGCGGACTGGAGCCCGGTATGCGGTGACCAGATGGCTCTATACAACGAGATCCTCCCCGAGTTTCGCAAGTTCGGAGCGGAACTGCTGGGGGTGTCTGTGGACGGTTCGTGGTGTCACGATGCATTCGCGGCGGCCCGGCATCTGCACTTCCCGCTGCTCGCCGATTTTGAGCCCAAAGGAGCCGTCGCCCGTCAATATGGCGCGTATCGCGCTGCCGATGGCGTCTGCGAGCGCGCTCTGTTCGTCATCGACAAGAAGGGAATCATCGCCTGGAGCTATTGCTCGCCGATTGCCGTCAATCCCGGTGCCGACGGCATTCTGCAGGCTCTCGAAGACTTGCCGAAATAGGAGGAGTTTATGGCCACACTTAAGGTGCCCCTCACTGCCAAGGACCACGCCCAAGGACCTGAAAACGCGGAGGTGACCCTGGTGGAGTACGGCGATTACGAGTGTTCGTATTGCGGACAAGCCTATCCCATCGTCCAGCGAGTTCAGAAGCAATTTGGAAAACGCCTCCGGTTTGTGTTTCGCAATTTTCCCTTAAGCGAGATGCATCCTCACGCCGAAGCTGCCGCCGAGGTGGCGGAGTTTGCCGGTGCGCAAGGCAAGTTCTGGGAGATGCACGATAAGTTGTACGAAAATCAGGAGCGCTTGGGCGAAGCACTCTATTTGGATCTAGCCGAAAAGCTCAAGCTATCTACCACCGCAATGCGTCGGGCATTGGAGGAGGGAACGTTCGAAGCCCGTGTCCGCGCCGACTTCAAGGGTGGCGTCCGAAGTGGAGTGAACGGAACGCCGACGTTCTTCATCAACGGGCATCGTCATGATAGTTCCTTCGACTTTGAAACGCTTGTTTCAGCGATTCACCAGGCCATGGCGATGGCGAAAACCGCCTAGATCATCAATTTGAAATCGGTTCTTCCAGGCAGCTGAACAAAGAATCATTAGCTCGGCACATCGCTCCTCACGAATTCGGCGAGCGTCTGGGGGTTTTCAGCCTAGATTGTCTTGGCGGCTGTACACATTTATTTCCTGATCGCATTCGCGAATCGTTTCTTCGTCATACTGCAGTGGGGAATTGCGTTCTTGACCCGGCAGCGGCAGGTGCGCGTGTTCCCCGGCGAAGAAAAT
>DATLKS010000220.1:0-1768 GCA_035538255.1 Terriglobales bacterium | reverse complement strand
CTGACTGCTTCCCGCGGCTTAGTCCTTCTTGAAGGCGATATCGGGATGCAGCAAACGGTTGCCGATGCTGTCGGAGCGGCGATCCGCAATTTTAGAAGTGTCGATGTTTTGGTGAATAACGCGGGCATCTTCCTTAACAAGCCTTTCACTGACTTCACTGTCGAGGATTTCGACGCCCTGATCTCCACGAATCTGCTCGGATTCTTCCACATGACTCAGCACGCGGTGAGAGAGATGCTGAAGCGGAAGTCGGGTTGTGTCATGAGCATTACTGCCGCGCTTGCTGACCGGCCAATCGCCGGCACAAATGGCTCCGTTTCGATGATTACGAAGGGAGGCTTGAATTCGGCAGTCCAGAATCTCGCGGTCGAGTACGCGCAGGATGGCATTCGATTCAACGGCGTGGCTCCCGGCGTTGTAAACACACCAATGCACCCTGACGATGCGACGGAATCGACATCGCATCCGACGATGAAAAAGGCCACGGTGAAGGACATTGTGGACGCAGTTCTTTACCTGGTACGAGCAGATCATGTGAGCGGAGAAATCCTCCACGTGGATGGTGCTGCACCGGCGCGTCGTTGGTAAAACAAGAAAAGACCAACTAGTTTTTTGGATATCGATGAGGTACACATGCCGCGATTGCTCTCGGTAAATGTCGGTCTTCCGCGAGATGTGACATGGAACGGGAAGACTGTGCGTACCGGGATATGGAAGTCTGCGGTGGAAGGCCGGAGGATGGTGCACAAACTCAACATCGTTGGCGACGGGCAGGGCGATCTCGCCGGTCACGGAGGGGAGCAGAGGGCTGTCTTTGTCTATCAAATGGAGTCTTACCACTATTGGGGGCGTTTTCTCGGACGTAATGACTTCGTCTATGGCCAGTTCGGAGAAAACTTCACCGTCGAAGGACTTCCTGATGACGAGGTCTGCATCGGCGATCGATACCGAATCGGCGATGCGCTATTTGAAGTGAGCCAGCCTCGTGTAACGTGCTACCGCGTCGGCATCCGGATGAATGAACCGAGGATGGCGGCTCTTCTCGTAGCACATCACAGACCAGGATTCTATTTCCGCGTATTGCAAGAAGGAGAAGTTGGGGCTGGCAACGACATTGTGCAAATTGCCGAGGGTCCAGAGCGAATCACCGTGGCCGAGGTTGACGGACTGCTGTACTTGCCGGGACATTCCCGCGAAGAACTGGAACGTGCGCTCCGGGTTCCTGCGCTGAGCAAGGGGTGGCAGGGATCGTTCCGCGCAATGCTCGAGCAAGATCCGAGTCCCAGAGCTGAATTGGGAAATGCGGGACTCGCATCTGGGGAGCAAGCGCCAGCTTGGCCCGGCTTCCGACAAATGCGAGTCGCGAGCCTTCACAAGGAAAGCGATAATGTAATGTCCTTCGTTCTATACCCGCTCGATGGCCAGCCTCTCGGTATGTTCCAGGCAGGTCAATTTGTGGTTCTGCGATTGCTCGTCGATCCAAACAAGCCACCCGTTCTTCGCAGCTATTCATTATCCGATTTGCCGGCGGCCGACCATTTCCGCATCAGCGTCAAAAACGAACTGAACGGGATTGGGAGTTCATATCTCTGCAACCATACACACGAAGGCGACGTATTGGATGTCAGTGCACCGCGAGGAAGCTTTACTCTGCGTCTCACCCACAGTCCCGTGGTTCTCCTGAGCGCTGGAGTGGGCGCAACACCGGTGATGTCGATGCTGCATGCTCTCGCTGCCGAAAGATCGCAACGAGAGGTCTGGTGGATCT
>DATLKS010000219.1:0-2802 GCA_035538255.1 Terriglobales bacterium | reverse complement strand
TGGGCAATTGCAAATTGACGTAGAAATATCCCTGATCCTCGTCAGGCAGGAAACTGGAAGGGACTTTGCCATTGAAGAATGCGGCGACACCAGCAAACGCCAAAAGTAATAGAAGTGCAAGGCCGACTTTGCGAATCAGTGCTCCGCAGATTCTCACGTAGCCATTGGTAGCGCGCTCAAAGGTTCGATTGAACCAGTCGAAGAATCTTCTCAGCAGGCCGCGGCTGCGCTTTTCTCTCGGCTTTAGCAGCAACGCTGCTAAAGCGGGACTCAGGCTGAGTGCATTGAAAGCGGAGAGCAGTACGGAGATCGCGATGGTAATGGCGAATTGCTGATAAAGCCGCCCAGTAATGCCCGGGATGAACGCGGTTGGCACAAATACTGCGGACAGGACCAGCGCGATTCCCACTACGGGACCGGAGATCTCTTCCATCGCCTTGAGGGATGCTGCCTTCGGCGTCATGCCCTCTTCGACGTGATGTTCCACCGCCTCAACCACAACAATTGCATCATCCACCACGAGGCCGATCGCCAGAACCAGACCGAAGAGCGACAGCGTGTTAATGGAAAATCCAAACAAGGGAAAGAAGATGAAAGTGCCGACCAGAGAAACGGGCACTGCCAACAGCGGAATGAGTGTCGCTCGCCATCCTTGCAGAAACAGGAAAACAACGAGCACCACGAGCATGATTGCGATGAACAGCGTGAGGACGATCTCTTTAATCCCCTGCACCACCGAGCGCGTGGTGTCGAGAGCAACCGTGAAGTCCACGTCTTGGGGAAACCGAGTCTTTAACTCGGCCATGAGTTTCTTCACTCCGTTTGCTGCGTCTACCGCATTGGAGCCAGGAAGTTGATAGACGGCAATGACCGCGCTCGGCTGTCCGTTTAACCGCCCGGCGGTTGAATAGTCCTGAGCGCCGAGTTCAATGCGAGCCACATCTCTTACGCGCACTACACCGCCCTCAGGTGACTCGCGAACGACAATGTCTCCAAATTCTTCCGGCGAAACCAGTCTTCCCTGGGCGCGGACTGCGTAGGCGAACTGCTGACCGGAAGGAATCGGCTCCCCGCCAACCTTGCCGGCGGGATTCACGGTGTTCTGCGTTTGCACTGCATTTACGATTTCCGGCACCGTTATCTGAAGCTTCGCTAGCTGGTCCGGCTTCACCCAAAGGCGCATCGCGTACTGACCGGCTCCGAAGACATTCACCTGACCGATTCCTGGCGAACGCGTAATCGGATCGACCAAGTTGATGTAAGCGTAATTGGCCAGGAATCTTGCGTCGTAAGTCCCACGCGGCGAGTACACCGCAATCAGCATCAGCGGAGCCGTGACAGACTTTCTTACCGTGATTCCATAATTGGTAACATCAACCGGAAGCTGCGAGGCAGCCTGTGTCTCTCTGGATTGCGCCAGAATGAGATCATTGTTGGGATCGGTTTTTACGTCGAAGTTCACGACGAGCGTTGTCTGCGAATTGCCGGTCGCACTGGTTGAGTAGAAGTAATTCGCGTTGTCTACTCCGCTCATTTGTTGTTCAATCGGAGTGGCAACGGCCTGCTCGAGGGTTTGCGCGTCGGCGCCTACGTACGTCGCCAATATCTGGATTTCAGGCGGAGCGATGCTGGGGAACTGCGCGACCGGCAATTGGACGATCGTGACCGCGCCGACGATCACCGTTACTATCGCGATCACCATCGCGACGATAGGACGGCTAATGAAGAATTTCGACATGACTCAATTGCCCTGCGCTTGGATCGCCGTCGGCACGATTTTGACGGTTACGCCTTCCCTGACCTTTTGCACACCTTCGATGACCACTCTTTCGCCGGCTTTCAAGCCATCTTCCACGATCCACATCGGTCCGACGCGTTCACCCATTCTCACCGACCTGATGCTGGCTTTGTTGTCGTCTCCAATGACGGCTACTTGTTGAATGCCCTGTAGCTCCGTGACTGCTTTCTGGGGTACCAAGAGCGCATCCGGCCGTATATAGCTCACGAAGCGCACTCGACCGTATTGTCCGGGACGAAGAACGTTGTCCGGATTTGGGAAAAGCCCGGCAAGGCGAATCGCGCCGGTTTGTATATCGACCTGCCGGTCAACCGCGAAGAACCTTCCCTTTTTGGGATATACCGACCCGTCGGCCAGGACCAGCTCCAACTGAAGCTGCTGTTGCGTCCGTGTCCTTTGCGCAGCAGTGGGATTGCGTTGAATGAACGCGAGGTATTGCTGCTCATTGACGACAAAGTAGGCCTTGATGGGATCAAGCTGTGAAACGGTGGTCAGAGTCGATTGCGGCCCGACGAGATTGCCGACCTGTCCGGTAGCAATGCCGGCCACGCCATTGATAAGAGAGCGGACGTTGGTAAATTCCAGATTGATTTCTGCCTGCTCGACCGCAGCTTTGTCGGCCTGAATCGTCGCTTTGGCAGCGAGATTGGCTTGTATCTCGTTGTCGAGTTGGCTCTGCGCAATGGCTTTTTCCTTGGCAAGCGGCGTATCGCGCTGAACGTCTAATTGCGTTTTTCCAAATTGGGCCTCGGCCTGTGCGAGCTGCGCTTTGGCCTGGTCGAGCACTGCCCGAAAGGGCCGCGGGTCGATGTTGAACAGCACGTCATTCTTACGGACCACTTCGCCTTCCCGATAGTTCTGCTTTACTAAATATCCGGAAACCTGCGGCTGGATCACCGCGTTGACATAGCCGTCGAGCGTCGCGATGTATTCGTGATAAATGGGAACGTTCTGCTGGACGACGGCAGCGACCTGCACATTTGGCGGCGGAGGAGCAGCCGCCG
>DATLKS010000218.1:0-2128 GCA_035538255.1 Terriglobales bacterium | reverse complement strand
AGCCCCCCTGCGGCGCTGTGGTGAGCACGAAAAACACCATGATGGTGCCATGCATGGTCAACAGGCTGAGATACGCCTCGGGTTTAATCTCTCCGAATAGGGGCAACGACACGTTAGGCCAGATTAAGTGGATGCGCATCAGCAAGGAAAGAAACATGCCGACGAACACTGCCGTTAGCGCAAGAAAATAATATTGCAGGCCGATGACTTTATGATCGAGGCTAAAAACCCACTTGCGGATGAAACCTTGGGGCGCGGCATGCGCGTGGGCTCCGTGGGCAGCAAATTCTCCGGTAGCCATGCTACTGCTTCTCCAATTCGCGCGCGGCCATCCAGGCGTCGAACTCTTGTTGGCTGACCACCTTCAACATGCCGTGCATCTTGTAATGTCCCAGCCCGCACAGCTCCGCGCAGACGATCTCGTAATCGCCCGTCGCAATCGGCGTGAAATGCATGTGAATCGCCAGGCCGGGCACGGCGTCCTGCTTGAAGCGCATCCCCGGAACGAAGAAGCTGTGAATCACGTCCTGGGCCCGCAAGATCACTTCAGCTTCACGCCCGACGGGCAAGTACATGGTTCCGGTAACGAAATCGTCTTTGGACGCGGGGTCCGTGGCATCAAGACCTACCGCACCTTCTCCGCCAGTGGATGGATCAATCAGCTCCGGCTTCGTGGGTCCGAATTTGTTATCCGGGCCCGGATACCGGAAATACCATTGGAACTGCATTCCGGTGACTTCCACCTGCACGGCGCCAGGTTGCGCGGGCCGGAAACGTTCGGACGCCCAGATGGAACTGCTCATCAGGTTCAATCCTACAAACAGCAGGAACGTGAGAGCGGTCCACGCGATCTCCAGGCGATTATTGCCGTGCGAATAGTGGGCCACGGACGACGTGCCCCGGTCGCGATACCGCCAAGCAAAATACCCCAGGATTCCCTGCGCCGCCACAAACACAATTCCCATTAGAACAAACGTAACACTAAAGTAATGGTCGATGCCGGCCGCGGCAGCAGATGCTCCTACCGGCAACCACCACGTCTTGGCGATGAAGAAGTAGGTGCTGATTAGCGTAATCAGCCAAATGATGATGAGGAGTACGAGGCCCATGCGGCGAGACCTCCCGAGTGAAATTCTCGGTCTTCCCCACTGCAGCAACCCGTCAAATCTTCGGAATCAGAACAGTGGGGGCCAGGAACGGTCGCGAGTCTATCACAGCTTTTTCTGAGCGCAAGCGAGTTCTTGCCCTCCTCTGTTTATTCTCCTCGCACCGGACTCCTGGCGCAGCAGCGTTCAATTCTCATGCGAACACTCGCAAACGCATTGACGATCTTTTTTCTTTTCATTAGTATGATGCCGTTATCAGGGGGTCCGTTCAATGTTGGGGGCCTCGCAGTCTGTAAGTGTGGTGCTTTTCCAATTCAGCGGACCTACTGCTTCTTTGTCCGCTCAGGCCTCGCTCCGTAGTGTTTCCTGCGATTCCAGCATTCTGAGTTTTTCTTCTTCCCGCCCAGGTCGCCCTCGCCTTGATTTCTGCTGCGCACGCGAAAAGGATTACGCATCACGTCAAACTGATGAGGGCGGTCAACCAACAGACGATCCAGGGGGAAGAGGCGGCAGGCTGTAGGACGACCGTTCAATTTACAGGGTGTGCCATCCAGGAGGTATCGCGTGGCGGCCCAGGAAACGCGATCGGACAAAACGAAGCCAGATGCAGCGAAGGTACCTACTGCTGACTCCGAACAGGCAACCAGCTATGTCGGAACGCCGGCGGTAGGTACTTCGAAAGCAGCCGCAGCAGCAGGAGTGGCGAGTGTCGGCCCGGACGACAGCCAGGTCAACCAGCGGCGACGGCGCTTGGCGTGGTGCGCCATCAGTGCCTTTCTCGGAGCCTGGTTTATAGCGTTCCTGCGTTTTTTCCTGCCTCGCACTCTCCTCGAACCTCCCACGGTATTCAAAATTGGCTATCCCTCGGATTACTCATTGGGTGTCGATACTAAGTTTCAGCAGAAATACCGCGTCTGGGTGGACCGCACACCGGACCGACTGTTTGTCATTTATGCGCGTTGCACCCATTTAGGCTGCACCCCCGATTGGAAGGCCAGCGAGAACAAATTTAAGTGTCCCTG
>DATLKS010000217.1:0-4419 GCA_035538255.1 Terriglobales bacterium | reverse complement strand
TGGAGCAATCACCTTTGACGAGGTAGTAGCTCATGCTGTGGCGCTCAAAGGCGATCCACTGTTCCACCGGAGCTTCGGGGAACTGCTTGATCTGCGAAACGTTACATACACCAATCTCACCTTCCAGGAGCTCCGGCTGTTGTCACAGACCATCGATCCTTTCTCGCACGCCGCGCGCAGAGCGATTGTGGCAAGTTCAGACCTGATGTATGGCACTAGCTGGATGTATCAGGCAGCCCGGAATGCAGCAAATAATGTTCAGGTATTCAGGACGATGGACGAAGCTCGCCAGTGGCTTGGGCTTGCCGATGAATCGGCCGAACTCAATCGTCGAAGAGCTTGAGTGTTACTGATCGGAAAGCGAGACTTGCAGAGTAGGATTCAGCACTGCAGGTCTGTTGGGCGCAACCTTCACATCGTTCTCCACGACCTTAAAGCCATCAAGCTCCAGGCGAACACGGTGTATGCCCGGCTTCACTCGGATGATGGCGGGTGAAGTCTGGCCGCTATCTTTGCCGTCGATCAGGATGCGCGCTCCCGGAGGCTTGCTGTTTACAACCAGCTTTGGTCCGGTTCCAAACTGCTTCTCCGACCACCTCCGCCAGATCTCGGCTTGCGATTGCGCATTTTTTGATAGCTCTCCAAGGTTCGAGAAATCTGGCATGGGGACGTTCGGAATCGGCACATTCGGCACTGATCCGGTGGATGTATTCGGAGAAGTCCCGTTTTGATCTTTCGCACTCTTGGGGCCAGGGGTCTGTTGAACCGGACCCGCAACTTCCGGAGGGGTACTCTCATGAGTTTGCTCGGGTAGACGGGATGAACGATGTCTGTATGGGGAGGCAAAAAGGATGATGGCCACCACCAGTACAGCTATGATCCTCTTGCGCGCTCGCGGAGGCAGATTCTGCCATTTCGTACTCCAATTCAAAGCGCCACTCATCTGATTCTGCCGGCTCGAGGCGGTAGGTCCCGGCAATGGCGGCTGAATGGAACTTGGCTCATGAGTTCTGTTTGTGTCGATCAGCCCCGGGTATTCTCCTGTGGGCTTGTCGAGAGTGCTGGTAACGGGCACAGTCGCTCGCTCATAGTTCTGTAACGCCTGAGCCAGCTCCGCTCCTGACGGAAACCGCTCTTCTGGAGCCTTGGACAGCGACTTCTCTACCACTGCGCTCAGTCGCGAATCTATGGTTGAATCGAGCTTTCGTGGAGGGATCGGCGTCTCATGCACGATCTTGTACATGATCGTGGTGATGCTCTGGCCTTCAAACGGGCGCTCGCCGGTGATCATCTCGTACAGCATCACGCCCACGCTGAACAGATCACTGCGCCCATCGAGCGTCCTGCCCAGAACCTGTTCCGGAGACATGTAATTCGGAGTACCTACAACCTGCCCGGTGATCGTCATCGCTTCGCCCGCACGCGCGATACCAAAGTCGGTGATCTTCACCAACCCGTGCGAGGTGAGCATGATGTTCGCGGGCTTAATGTCGCGATGAACTATGCCTTTGGCATGTGCGAAGTCCAAACCGGCACAGATCTGCCCAACGATGTCTTTGGCCTGCGACGCAGAAAGCGTGCGCTGGGTCCGGAGCAGCGCATCCAGCGTTGATCCTTCGATGAGTTCCATTGCGAGATAGAGGACGCCGTCGTCTTCACCAGCGTCGTACACGGTTACGATGTTCGGATGGTTCAAGCCGCCTGCTGCGCGAGCTTCGTTCTTAAAGCGGCGTGCCGCCTCGTCGGCTGTGGTTCCGATGCCGTCGAAGCGAATTGCCTTAAGCGCGACCTTTCGTCCGATGGTTGGATCGAGCGCCTCATACACGATCCCCATTGCGCCCTGACCGATTTCGCGTACGATCTCATATCGTCCGAATTTTTTCGGGAGCGTATTCATTTGGCTTCTTGCTAGAGTAAACCGCGCTTACTTTGGCGGTCGATACCAGCGGGGGTACCGTAAAGGACAGGACTAAGGCAGAATCTTCACAACCGCCGGATGTAATTCCCAGAGTGTCGCTACCTTGTCGCTGCCTCTCGCAAACCAAACAGGATGGGCTTGATCGCGAAACGCGACACCTTCTACCTCCGCGACCAGCGGTGGTGAAAGCTCCTGATTCAAATCGGTCAGAGTGATACCTCTGCGTTGCAATTCGGAATAGACGTTGGTTCTGGACGAGCAGTACTCCGACCTACCAGGCGTCTCGACGATCATTCGCGGAGCATTTTTGTCGGGCCGCTCAGAAAGCTCAACGTGCAAGTCGCAATCGCTTCTTCGGAAGAATGCAGTTTGCATATAGGCCTTGCGAATCCGATACATCTTTAGCTCATTTCCAAAGCGTCGGGTTCGCGGCCCCGGTTCGGGTCCTTCTGGCCAGGTAAGGATGGCAGCAACCGTCGTATCTTCAGGCCCAAGCTGCGGCAGTGAGCTATTCTTGAATTCGATTCGCCAATCATCCTTCGTGATGTGGGTAGGCTCGCACGCGCAAAGGAGGGCAGTGTTTATCGGCTTGCCGCGCTTGCTGCCGGGACGCGCTGGATCATTGCAACTCGACGTGAGAAATGCGGAGGCTAAGACAATTGGCCAAATCAGACGCCGAAATTTGCGCATGGCAAAGAGCGGAAGTTTAACATCGCAGCGAATGCTCTCGCGACGCACTCACCATAGACGAAACGAAGCAGATGTCGAATTGCTACGGAAAGTTCTTGACCCGTCCCATCGATACTCTGGCCGGCTCTTCACGCAGACCTGTCCTTTGTCGATCTTCATCCAACAAGCCTTCGCTGGATTCATCTGTGAGGAGACGAAGCGTGAGGCGAAGCGCCGCTAGCTCCTCATTGATGCGCACGAGCTGTGCTTCCTTGTCGCGGATGACTGTGTTGATATCCTTCATGGATCTCCTAAACTCCCAAAATGAATGGCTTAATACGATCTGGCTCTCATCGCACGTGCGAAGAATCGGCGATGACTGTCGGGACGCCTTGCTTGCCAGTTTGATGCGCCAGCATCCAATCCGAGGCCCGGCGTAAAGCTTGCGAAACCTGCTCTGGAGTCATCATCTGCTCCAGTCGCTGCTGCTCGGTGCTTGCGCGCACGTCTCCTGCAGCCTGAGCGAGCGCGAACCAGGAATATGCTTCACTTAGATCCCGCTTGATTCCAATGCCTTCCATGTACAGCTTTCCTACATCGAACCTGATCTGTGCGACGTCATAGGGTGGAAGCACACGCGTGATCGCCACTGCAGACCGCTTCGCGCGCTCATCTCCATTGGCGCCCGCGATAATGTACCAAACGGATGCTTTGATTCTGTCCTGAGCAACTCCATCACCTTTGAAGTACCGATGCGCCAGCACGACTTGTGCGCGAACGTTACCCGATTCCGCGAGCTCGATCAGATGACGGACAGCGGCGGATACATCGGTCTCCGCATGAGCACCAGAAGGTGAGTGAATGGTGGGCTGCGGAGACGTAACCGGATCAATGCGTCTCGCAATCGCCGTACTGATGGTACGCTTTGTGTGTCGAAGGACCAAGCAGGCAGCGGAAACTGCAACTGCGATTACCACCGCCATCGTGATCCAGCGATGGGAGCGCAGGCCCGTGACAGCTCGAGGAGTTGCCCGAGGCTCCGCTTCCACGATCCAGGGGCAGGCTTCCCCATCTGCCTTTGCGGCTGCGAGAAAAGAACCAGAATGAGATCCGGTTATCTCGGCTTTATGCTGATCGGAAACCGCTACTATGTCTGCGCGCTTCGGCGGTGCGGGCGATAAAAGCGCTTCGACCTGTGAAGCTTCGTGTTCGATTCTGCTTAATGTCGCCGAATCGAATCGATCGATCTCGTTAGAAACCGCGAGAAGCAGGCCCACGCACCAGCCGTCTTTTCGCAAAGGAACCGCAACGAGCGAGCGAATCCCCAGCCGCTCGCAGGCTTCACGTGAGACACGCGAATCGGACGCTGTATCGTTGCTGACCAGCATCCGATTTTCCCGGATGCACCTGCCGGAGACGCCGGAGCTTATATCGAGCACCGTGTTCACTGCCGGAGCAGCTTCGCCGGAACTCGCCACGCAGACTATGCGTTCTTCGCCCGCTCTCCCATGTGCAATCGCCACTCCGCTGAGGTTGACGCAATATCTAAGTCCATCGGCGATCGCCGCAAAGGGAGGAGCAATGACGGAGCGCGACATTGGATCGCACGCGCGCCCTTCTTCTGGCTCGTACCAGATTGGAACCGGCTCAGCCATTCCTCAAGTCTGACTCAAGAGCTTCCACAGTATAGGTCGGAATTCTCACTGTGACCATGCCTACGCTCTAAGTGAGATGCTTGCGTGACCGATGGAGTGGAGAGTCTGCGGGGCGCAAGCTCCGCGCGAAGTGGTTTACATCGAAGCCGGCGCAGATCGCCGTACTCCTTAGCAAAA
>DATLKS010000216.1:0-1650 GCA_035538255.1 Terriglobales bacterium | reverse complement strand
CCCGAGTCCAGCTTGAGATTCTTCGGAAGTCCGTCGACGTGCGAGATTACGGCCAGGGTCGGGAGTTCGGTGAACGCCGAGATATCGGCCTCACTGCGCAGGAAAGTGTTCCGGTATTCAAGGAACCCGGAAAGCAGTGATCCGAATGCCAGGCCGGCCATGAATCCTCCGCCCGCAAAGACAAATCGATTCGGAAACTTGGGCTGATCGGGAAGATTTGGAGGATCTGTTACTGAGAACTGTTCGCCTCCCTGGCGAAGCTGCAAGGCGGTCGCCATTGACGATTCGTTCTTTTTGGCGAGCAAGCTGTTATAAAAATTAACCGCGGCATCATGATCTCGAGTGATCTGCTTGTATTCTGCTGCAACGGCAGGAACCTGCTCAATTCGCGACTCGTACTCGCCAATCCGCTGCTTAAGGGTCGCCTGCTCCGCTTTCGCGTTGGCCAGCGATTGCTGCACTCCACGCAACTGCGCCCGGAGTTGCCGCAGCTGAGGCGATTCGACCTGCGGCAATGGGTCGGTTGCTTTTGGAGCTGCGGCGGGATGCTTCATCTCCGCCTGGAGATCAGCAATCTTCTGCGAGATGGCAATCACATCGGGATAGTCCGGTGTATATTCGATCTCCAGTTGCCGCCTCTGTTCGATCAACTTCTGTAGTGCCAGCTGACGCTCATCTGGTTCGGCAGCCGCTGCATTCGAGCCCTGAGGTTTTTCTTGCTGAGCGATCATGGTTTGCACAAAGGTCTCGTTCTGCTGCATCTGGTTGATCGACTGTGTGGTCGCGTCGAGTTGGCTCGTCAGCGCCTGCAATTCATTTGAGTTGGCCCCCTCCTCGTCTGGAAGGCGTCCGATGTATTTCTCCTGGAAGGCGGCCAACTTTGCGTCCTCCTCGTCGAGCGTTCTCTTGGCATCATCGAGTTGCTGCGCCAGGAAGTCCGTCGTCCCCTCCGCAGACTGCTCTTGCGCATGCAGATCCGAGTTTACGAACAGCGAAGCGATCTCGCTGCAGACGAGCTGAGCGGTGTGCGCGTCCCGAGCATCGAATGACACATAGAAACCGGGCGTTCCACCATGGCTCAGTGTGGACTGGATCTGACTGACGGTGATGGATTTTCGAGTCATGTCGACCCGGTCGTCCATCGATCTGCCATTCGCAGACAGGTTGTACCGGGTGATGATCGGCTCCAGGCGGGAGCGGCTCAAGATCAGTTCTTTCTCGGACGCAAGGCGCGCATCCAGATCATCTCTCACGACTGGCCGCACATAGTTTTCCGGAACCTTCTGGGGCTCTATCAGGATAAGCGTCTTCGACTCGTAAACCGGTGGTACGATGTGACTTACGCCTATCCCAATGCCGATGAAAGCGATGATACAGCCAGCGATAAGGAGGCCTCGCCGCTTCAAAATATCGAAGTAATCCTGAGGGGATAATTTTCGGTGTCCAAGCATATAAACTCCTTAGTGAGCTAGCGCGACAACCGCAGGTGCCGAGGGGAATATCCGATGCCGAACCCAATAACCTGATACAGCTGCCCGAGCGCGTTTATCGGAAGTGAGATGCTCGAATTCTGCTGAATCGCGGCGTAGTTGGCGTAAACCAGCAGGTACCTGCCGAATCTTCGCGTGTATTCTGCCCCTCCGTATTTCG
>DATLKS010000215.1:0-2005 GCA_035538255.1 Terriglobales bacterium | reverse complement strand
CACATCGGATCTCGCAGCAAGCTCAGTCGTCGTAAATGGCTCGTTCCGTCCCGATTACTATCGCTCAAGGATGCTGGCCTTCGCGACGGCGATCCGTTCTGGAAGATGGCGGCCGTGGAATTTACTGTACGCTTCCCAGGCCCGTGGATTATGCCAGTTGCTTGAAAAGAATGGGCCCTCGCCGAGAACGCTAGCTCTCGAGCAATTCCGGTACCGCGGGTTTTCGCTCAAGGGTATTGCATTCATGTGCGTCGCTCTGACAGGGCGGCGGGGAATTCAGTTGTGGAATTATTCCGGAGCATCCCTGAGACGCGCCTTGCGCCGGGGTCGAGCCGAGACACGCCCTGAACTCGGCCATCGCCGCTATTTCGAGGAGCTGGTGGAAAAGCATTGGCATTCATAGCCGCAGATGAGGGGTAGCGGGCGGGCATTGCCACAAACCGGGCGAGCAGGAACGGCAGCGGCGCGGATTTCAGAATTAGTCAGCAGTCAGGTTCAGGAGAGGCTCACTAGCCAAGCCATGCGCATTCTTCACGTAGTAGGTGCGAGACCAAATTTTATGAAGGCGGCGCCAGTCATGTCGGCACTACGACGGCGACCGAACATCATCCAGACCCTGGTGCACACCGGCCAGCACTACGACAAAAACATGTCGGAGGTGTTTTTCGAACAGCTGGAAATTCCCGCGCCGGACGTGAATTTGGAAGTTGGATCGGGCGCTCACGCGCAGCAGGTAGCCGAGGTCATGAGCCGCTTTGAGCCTGTTGTCCTCGACAAAAAACCCGATCTGGTGCTGGTCTATGGCGACGTGAACTCCACCATGGCGGCCGCGGTTGTCTGCTCCAAGCTCTTGATCCCTGTCGGTCACGTAGAAGCGGGATTGCGCTCCTTCGATCGAACCATGCCGGAGGAAACCAATCGCCTCATTACAGATCAACTGGCAGACCTGCTCTTTACGCCTTCTGCAGACGGAGACGACAATCTCCGCCGTGAGGGCATCAGCTCGGATAAGATCTATCGAGTCGGGAACGTAATGATCGATACGCTGGTGCGCTTGTTGCCCCTGGCAATGAAGTGCGAGTCGAACGGATTTCCGCCGCGCTATGCTCTGGTAACCCTGCACCGACCATCCAATGTCGATGATAGCCGAGTCCTCAGACGAATCCTCGAATGCATGGTCGGCGTGAGCTCCGAACTGGGGGTGGTCTTTCCGGTGCATCCTCGAACCCGCCAGCGCATCAGCGAATTTGGCATTGCGACGACAAATCTCCACCTCACAGAGCCGCTGCCCTACATTGAGTTTCTTGCGCTACAAGCCCGAGCTGCGGTGGTTATTACGGATTCCGGAGGTATCCAGGAAGAGACTACTTACCTCGGCGTGCCGTGTGTCACCATACGACACAACACCGAACGGCCGATTACGGTTGAGTGTGGGACGAATATACTTGTAGCTGACGACACTGCGAAGCTTCATAGCGAGTTAGCAAAGATTCTCGCAGGAAACGCAAAGCGCGGCGCGATTCCGCCACTGTGGGATGGTGGTGCGAGCGAACGCATCGCGGACGCCGTCGTTCATTGGGCTGCCCGGTCGGGTGCGCTCGAACTTCGTTGCGACGCGTAGAAACATTCTCTGAATACGCGGACTAATTGAGAATCGGGCTATCGCGTGGCAATATCAGCTGATACACGTTTACTAGTCATTAACTCCGCTAGCACCCTGGGTGAGCGTCTTGTCAATCTATTGCTCCAGGTCTGGCTGTATCAATACCTGGTCAAGCGCATCAGCCCCGAGGAGTACAGTCTGTATCCGGTGCTGACGTCGCTGTTCATCTTCATCCCTCCTCTGTTCGCCGTGTTCACCTCCGGATTCTCGCGCCACACGGTACAGGCGCACGCTCGCGAAGATGACCAAGGCGTCGTGGAGCTCACTTCCACGATGTTTCCGGTGCTGCTGGCGGCGGGAACTGGGTTGCTTGTGCTGGGTCTGTTAGCGGCAGAGTTTATC
>DATLKS010000214.1:0-3791 GCA_035538255.1 Terriglobales bacterium | reverse complement strand
GCGGAGTTAACGTTGGACGCTGATTTCAGTAGAATTGCCATTCTGGGAAACGAAAAACTACCACCGGCATCATCGATGACATTCACCTGGCATGTGTACAAACCCGGACGAAGTTGTGACAGCGGCACCTCGAACTGGAACACCGCCGCCTTGCGCTCAGGCGCGTTGATCTCGCGTGCCTCGACCAGCGGTGTCTCATACGCCTTCGCATTTCCCTGCAGAAATTCCACGCTTGTTAAAACGCGAATTGCGTTTTTGGGAGCCTTTGCCGGTTGGCTCTGAGTGCCGAGAACAGCCGGATCCCGCTTGTCCTTCGCCGGATCGTACACTTCGTACTGCATATAGAGGTGCTGGTCGGGAGTAAAGACATGCGTGATATTCGGAACCAGCGCCTCGCCTTCGCGAATCAGCGGATTAGGATCATTTTTTTTCGCCGATGCCGGAGCACGCTGGCTTGCCAGAACAATTGAACTCATCTTCAGGGGCGCCTTGCGCAGATCGGGAACGGTGATATCGGTCTCGAATGACCCCAATTTGCCGGTCTGGTTCTCGCGCACGACAAATTTGATGTGGAACTTGCCCGGCGGCAACACGAAGGCCGTGTTGTACTGCACGTTCTTTCGGCGCACCTGACGCGCCTCTTCAACCGCAAGCTTCACCGTCTCGCGGGCATTCCCGATCGGGCGCTTAAGTTCGTCCTGCACTACGCCGATGATGTCGATGGTTGCACGATCTTTATCCTTCTCTGTGACGAAAGGTATCTGCGAGCCCGGAACGATCAGGGACACTGGAATGTAATAGTGCGCATCATCCAATCGGAAGTAGGCCGCGGCCATGTACACGGCAACATCGATGTCGGGCAGCTCCGAAGTGAGCTCGTCGAGCAGCTGCTGCTCACGGTCTTCCTTGTCAAAGTGGGCATAATCCTTCGGACCGTAATAGCCTTTACGGTATTCAACTTTCAAATCGGGACGATTGAGCACGACCTTCACGTGCCGGAAACTTCCATTCATCTCAGGATTCGAGCTGCGGTATCCGAGCACGTAATAAGCTGACGTGTCTCGCTGCACAGCAGTAAAGACGCCGCTTAGATCGTTGGAATCAAGGAACGCCTTCCCACCTGTATCGCCCGCCAGCGTGGTCAGCGTCTCCTGGCTATCGGCATTGCTGTTGAATTGATCGAGGACTGATTGACCCGAGTAAGCCGAGCGTCCCCGCAGACTCGCGTTCTGGGCTTCTCCTCCGGGCGGAAACGCCTGCAGTCCGCGCACGTCCAGCGTGTACAAAGCGACATTCGCCTGCACTGCTGTATTGATAGCTG
This sequence comes from Terriglobales bacterium, assembly GCA_035538255.1. GTDB lineage: Bacteria > Acidobacteriota > Terriglobia > Terriglobales > Acidobacteriaceae > Gp1-AA112. The sequence continues at coordinate 2,470 of DATLKS010000214.1, read as the reverse complement.
CACGCAGTTCGACCTGGTTCTCAATTCCAGAACGGCTTACGCCATTGCTGAAATAAATGATCGACTTCTTCTGATCGATCTTAGACAAAGATTTCGCGATCGCCTGAATGGCCTGAAGCTTGCGGTCGGTGTTGAACTGGTTGTACTCGGAATCGTCTGCAACGAATGAGCCGCCAGTATCAGGAGTGCCTTCGGCGCTGCCGGTATCGCCGGTTTGAAATCCCTGACCTTCGCCGGACGAATAGCCGTGCAGAACTGCGGTGAGCCGACTTTTGTCGTTGGTGAAGTCCTGATCCACCCGCATCGAGGAAGCCAGTGAGACGATAGCAGCGAGGTCCGCAGGCGCCATCTGTTTATCGACATAGTTTTGCGCCGCCTGAACCGCGCGATCGATATCATCTTCTTCCATTCCGCCGAAGTCGAAAAAAAGAACAATCAGCCGGTGATTCTTCAGCTCTTCTTTATTTACCCGCTGATTCACGCCAATGATCTTCAGCGGAGTGACGGTACCGCTAACCGTCGGTCCTGCAGCGCCGGCGGTCGCGAGCGCATCGACATTCTCAAAATCGAAGCTCGAAATACTCTGCTGCTTACCGTCCTCGAAGATGCTGAAGTCATCTTTTCTAAGACCGCGAACGAGATTTCCTTGCTTATCACGCACTACCACGTTCGTGAGCACCAGATCGCTGGTGACATGAATACGATAGTCGTCAGGATTGGGAGACTGTGTGTTTTGCGCCGCGAGTCCCAAGGCACAGAACGCAAATAGAATGCGTGCAGTAAGGTTCGCTCTGATCCAGCTCGCCATCAGAACCTGTACCTCGCGCTAAGTGTCACTGTCCGCATAGATCCCGCGCTAATCACCTCACCATAGTTACGGGAATCCAGAACCGTTCCGATGCTGGTGAACTGTGGATGGTTGAAGACGTTATTGGCGGCAATCCGCAGTTCAAGCGCACGCGTGTCCTTCGCCAGCAAGGTTTTGCTGACTGACATCCCAAAAGTGAACTGCCCAGGACCGATAATGATGTTGCGCCGAGCATCTCCGAACCCCGAAGTGGGAGCCGCAAATGCCGACGTGTTGAACCAGCATTGGATCGTTCCCACCGGAAATCCGTTCGGACAAGTGCCGCTGTATGGATCGCCAACGATGTTCGCCCGCAAAGTTCCATTAACGCCCTGCGAAATATCCGTAGAGGCGCCAAGCACGCGAGGTGTGAAAGGCAGGCCAGAGCCGAGAGTGAGATTACCGCTCCACAGCCAATCGCCTGCGACGTTCTCAAGCCAGCTGCCGTTGTTGTTCAGCCACTTCTTGCCGGTTCCGAATGGCAGCTCATAAGTAAAGTTGCCGGTGAATTTGTGCCGCTGATCGAAACTGGAGAGGCTGCGTTCGGCGGCAAGGTCCTGATCGTTCTGCGCCACGACGACCGCGCCTCCGCCAATGCTGGATGCGTTGTCAAGGGATTTCGAGAACACGTAAGTGCCTTGCGCGGCCAGCCCATGCCGCATGCGCTTGCGGACCTGAACCGTGCCGGCATGCAGAATCGAATCCCCTTGCGAAGTTTCCAAGATGAATGGCTGCACGCCGGGAATGCGCAGCTGCCCGTTGGGCAGCCGGTTCGGCGCGCGCTCCATATCGAGATCTGTTCCCTTTGATCCGTTGTAGCCGACGTTGATCAAGAGTGAGGGCGTGAGTTCGCGCTGAATGTTCAAGTTCCAAATCTGCACGTATCCGAGTTTGTAGTTCTTATCCACCGCGAAGTTGTTGGTGACCGAAGCTGTCGGAGGTGGAAATCCATTTTGCAGTGTCAGCACTTCAGACGCCGAGCTCACATTGGTTTCGGTGAAAGCGAACGGCGGCTGAAATGCGAGGTTCTGGACGATGCTGCTGTACTGGCCGGTGTTGTAATTGATTCCGTATCCGCCGCGAACCACGGTCTTCTTCATGGCTCGCCAGGCGAAGCCCACACGCGGAGCAAAATTGTTGCGGTCGGGTTCAACCACAGTGATCGGAAAGCCTCCAGTAAAAGGTCCAACCGTGCCAGGGAATACCGGGGCTACTGCCGTAATCGAAGGATTGAGGTCGAGATTCGCGAGCCGGTTATTCGCTTCACTGAACGGCGAAACATATTCGTAGCGCAGTCCAAAATTGAAACTCAGACTGCCGGTTGTGCGCCAATCGTCCTGTGCGAAGAGATCCCATGAATTCTGGCGAAAGTTGTATGTCGCGCTCCCGCCCTGGATGGACGTGAGCTGCGGAAGTCCGAGGAGGAAATTAGCAAAATCATTGCCGCTTCCGGCGTCGGTAAATGTGAATGATCCGCGTGAATTCTGGCTACTGCGAATGTCGTTGTAGATGCGCCGAAAGTCACCACCGAGGCGCAGGTTGTGCTTGCCACGCCGCCAGATCACGCTGTCGGACCACGAGAATGTCTGATTGTTGACGAGACTAGCGCCAGTATCGTTCAGA
>DATLKS010000213.1:0-1995 GCA_035538255.1 Terriglobales bacterium | reverse complement strand
GATGGCACTCTACCGCTGAGTTAAGCGCCCACGAAAGATGCGGTATAAAGAAAGTTTATCAAAGAACCAACACGGTTATGGCGCTGTATTTGCGTCTGTCTTTTGGCGCGAATAAGAAAAATCAATTGGACGATCATTACTCGCGCTACTAGACTGGCGTGCGCTTTTCAAGCTTGCCAGCACGACAGTCGAGCAAAGCCAATTTGTCCTGCTAGAGATTCCGCAGATTTGTTTGCTCATCACAAAAGAAAGGCGTGAGACGGTCATAATATGAAGCTTGCCGGGTCTCTGCTTCTGCTATCAGGATGGATAGTTGTGATTGCCGCGATCGTACTTTTGGGTAATGCCGCTCGCACAGAGTTTGTCGTTGCCGGCTTGGTCGTGGAGGCGCTTGGCACGGGGTTAGTCTTTCACGCTCACCTCCTCCGCGGAGGCGAGCGAGGGTGATTCCCTCGTCATTACACTTGCCCGAAACCGCAACCGCATTGTGCATCGTCCTTATTCTCCTCACTCCATTTACCATACTGGGACTTGCGCTGCTGAATACCGGGCTGGCGCGAGCGCGCAGCGCTGCGCACACGATCACGGCTTCGCTTTCTATCTTCGCGGTTGCAGCGATCGCGTATTTTGTCGCTGGATTTGCGTGGCAAGGATTCACCGGGCGTCCTGAGCACATCCTGCTTCTGTCGGGCAAGCCGTGGGGCTGGATTGCCGCGGAGCCATTCTTTCTGGGTGCTGTCCGATTCGATGGTTCGTTCGTGTCTCTTGTTGCGCTGCTGCAGATGGTAAGCGTGGGATTGGCGGCGCTGATCCCGCTCGGGTCAGGATTAGATCGTTGGAGGCTGAGTGCCAGCATGGTCTCTACGGCATTGCTCGCTGGCTGGACTTACCCGCTGTTCGCGCACTGGGTCTGGGGTGGAGGATGGCTGGCGCAGCTGGGCGCAAACTACCGCCTTGGGAACGGCTTCATCGATGCGGGAGGATCGAGTTCGATCCAGGCAGTCGGCGGGCTGACGGCGCTCTCGATCGCATGGATCCTCGGTCCCAGAAAGGGAAAGTACTCGCAGGACGGATTTCCTGCAGCTCTTCCTGGGCACAACGTCGTCTTCGCAATTGTCGGCTGCCTACTAGCACTGGTCGGATGGGTTGCGCTGAATTCCGCCGGTTCGATGCTGTTTTACGGAATCGCAGCAGGACGAGTGGCTCTGGTTGCAGTAAACACGATCCTCTCGGCTGCAACATCAAGCCTGACCACCACAGCAATCACCAGGTTCCGTCTTGGGAAACCGGATGCTTCTCTCATTGCCAACGGATGGATGGGCGGCTTAGCGGCGAGCAGCGCCGGGTGCGCGTTCGTGTCGCCGCCATTGGCGATGATCATCGGCATCGTTGCCGGACTCCTGGTGCCATTGTCAGTGGAATTGTTCGAAGCCAGACTCGCAGTAGACGATCCTGGAGGCGCAATTTCCTCGCATGGAGTAGCGGGCCTGTGGGGAGTCCTGGGTGTGGGAATGTTGGGGCGTATATCCTCACCTGCAACCGGATCAACTGGCGGAGCAGCAAATTCAGGACAGTTTCTCGCTCAGGTAATCGGCATTGCGACGCTGATTGGCTTCGTACTGCCACTAACCTATGGCTTGAATTCGTTGCTGAACCGCATTCATTCGCAGCGTGCTTCTTCGCAAGGAGAATGGCAGGGAATGGACCTGCACGAATTGGGTGGCGGTGCATATCCGGAGTTTGTCACGCGCGGCGATGATTTTGTGTCGCCGAGAGATTGAGGGCGAGCCTCGTGGATCAGTGATTCGAGGAGCCTCGGACAGTCTCCCCTTCTATTGTCTGTCAATCCCTGCGCGGGGATCTCCCATGTTGTTTTGTCAAGGACTCCGGTCAAGCCGCCAGGGCGAAGTGATCGGAGTCGGAAAAAATCCAGTTGTTCTTCAGCGTGTAGTAGACCAGAGTTAATAACTTACGTGCGGTTGCCAGGATGGCTTT
>DATLKS010000212.1:0-1975 GCA_035538255.1 Terriglobales bacterium | reverse complement strand
CCTACTCGGGCGAAGCCTGCTTTTTCGGCGACGCGAATCGAGCGACCGTTCTCCGGCGCGATCTGCAAGACGATCCCTCTCGCCTCCGTGGCGCTGCGAAGATATTCGGCCACGAGGTCGATGGCACGCCCGGCGAGTCCCCGTCCTCGCCATGGGGGGAAAATCCCATAAGAGACATTGACCTCCGCAGGATTACCAAGAAGCTCCAGGTTGGCTTCGACAAAACCGATCAGCTGATCGTTACTGCAATCGAAGACACCGAAGGCGCGACGCGGGCCGCCGGTGCGCCATTGCTCCTCAAACTTGTCGATGGCGGTCTGCACCGTGGCAGCCGTGCTGCATCCACCGCTGAGCCATTTCGCCATCTCCTCATCCTCGCCGGCTAAATGGGCAGCTGCATCCGCTTGCGTCAGCGGACGTAGTTGGATGACGCCGTCGGTGAGGCTCGGTATGGGAGCGCGTTCCATCACTTATATCGTGGCAGGTGTGCGCACGCACTTGTCCGGTTAGCCGACAACTCACACATAGCTAGCCAACATCGGTCAGAACTGGCTAGAAACCGCGAAGTAAATATCCCCCGGCAGAGCCGGGGGCTTTAGGTTGTGAGCCGCTCAAAGCGGCTGAGCGGGGTCGCTAACGCGGCCCCGACGGTTTGGGGCCACCGTAACGGTGGCCAGTTAGCGCCACAGGTTGATTTGGTCCAATCGTTTGTCTTCTGCTTCTTGCTGCCGGATGTAGTCGCGAATCACCGCCTCATCGCGGCCCACCGTAGAGACCTAATATCCTCGCGCCCAGAAATGCTGCCCGACAAAGTTCCTCTTCTGCTCTCCGTACACCCGCGCTAAATGAATCGCGCTTTTGCCCTTGATAAAACCCACCACTTGCGCCACTGCGTAGTTGGGCGGAATGGCGATCATCATGTGCACGTGATCCGGCAGCAGATGCCGTTCTTCGATCCGACTCTCCTTCTGCACGGCCAGTTTACGAAAGACCTCGCCCAAGTGCTGCCGCAATTCTCGGTACAGTGTCTTGCGTCGGCACTTCGGGATAAACACCACATGGTATTTGCACTCCCACTTCGTATGGCTTAGGCTTTCCATCTCGTCCATCGCGAAATTCCCTTTCGTGTGCTTTGGCGGCTCACGCTTGGGAGTTTCTGCGATGGACTCCTGTATCTGTCAAACTTCTGCTGCCTCCCCGGCAGAGCCGGGGGGTCTCCCTTCGTACTAGGGGATCGGGCTCAGGCTGGAACGGGAAGGACCAGCACAGTACGTGACCCCTGTACCGGATCCAGTGCGGTGGTCAAACGCGCGAGTGCAGCTCGGCTGCGTTGACCGCCTGCCTCTCACGCTGGAGGCCGCGGGTTCGAGTCCCGTCGCTCCTGCCTGCCGCCCGGCAGGGCGCGAACAAGGATGCTCGCGTCGAGCAGTAGTTCCCTGGTCCAGTTCGTTCTGTTAGGCAACCGCATGAACACTTTATTTCTTGTGATCCTATTTGGGCACGGCTTCGATGACGCTCTGCGGGAGCCATTGTCGGAATAATTCGGGTGACTCTAAGGTCGGCCACATCGAGCAAGGCGAGAAACTCAGATTTCGTCCGCTCCCGCCCTGCGGTCATCACCATCATGTTCAGATCGAGAAGCTTGCTAAAGGAAGCGGAATTCGTTTTCGGCACAATCATCTCAACAATTAGCGCTCTGCTGTTCCTCGCCATTGCCTTGCGGCAATTACTGAGGATCACCACCGCAAGATCATCGCTCCAATCGTGGACGACGCCGCACAAGACGTAGGCATCGGCTCCTTCGGGCACGGCACCAAAGAAGTTTCCCGCGATGTATGAGCATCGCTCTGCATTACCCATAGTTCGTCTGGCTGATCCAAGGCCGTGGGCCACATCGAAAACGACCCCGGTCATCTCTGGATACAGTTCCAGTATCCTCATCAAAAGCTGGCCCTCGCCTCCTCCGACATCGACC
>DATLKS010000211.1:0-3973 GCA_035538255.1 Terriglobales bacterium | reverse complement strand
CCGAGGATCGTTTTGGACATCATTGGTCAGGTACGCTTTTCTTTCTTTGGCAATCTGACCGACTTTCAGTTCCCCAAATGGAATTCGACTGTGACGACCATCCAGATGACGGTACATTCCCGCGCTCGCTTGCAGTTGCAACTCCGTTCCGTCGCTGCTGAGTGTCCAGATGCGGGCAAAGGCTGCGTCGAGATGCCGAACCACTGTCTCGACGCACTCGTGCAAAATCCCGCGCAAATTATCTTTATGCGCCAGGGCCATTCCGATTTCTTCTCGCACGACCGCGAGTTGTGCCCGCTCCGACAAGGCCGTCCGCAGTTCGTCCTCGGACCGCTTGCGATCTTCGATGTCGGTCAGAATTCCGTACCATTTGAGAATCTTTCCCTGTGCATCGCGAAGGGGCACTGCACGTACTAAAAACCAGCGATATTCGCCCTTCGCATTGCGATGGCGTACTTCATTCTCGAACGGCTCTCCGCTTGCCATTGCCGCCAGCCACTTTGTCATGTGGCTCTCAAAGTCCTCAGGGTGAACTGTGGATTGCCACCCAGGTCCTGAGATCGTGTCCGCCGACAATCCTGTGTATTCCAGCACACGTCCGTTTACGAACGCGGTGGATCCATCGGGCAGAATAGAAAATGCCATCGCAGGTATGGTTTCAATCACATCCCGAAGCTGTTTGTCACTCTGGCGGACACGACTCGACAATCGACTGGCAACAACTCCCGTAACAAGACACGCTGTTAGCAAAGTCCAGATTCGCCCGTCGCTTAAGTGAAAGTATCCAAATGGCCGAAGCGACCCCATGAACCCCAGCGTAGAAAGGAAAGATACGAATATTGCATACCCAGTACCCCAGCAAATGGAGGCAATCAACACCACAATGAGGAAAAGATTGAGGGCTGCGGACAAGATCCGGTCTTGCTGCACGTGAATTACGGAGAGCGCGACAACAACCGCGAGCACCGCGACGATACAGAGGGCGAGCCGAATGATGGGTTTACTAATACGGCCCAATCGACGGGTGCCGACCAGTGCTTCCGGGCTGAATTGCCATGCCATAGGATGGTGCTATCCCGATTGGGTAAGAGCACATTTTAGCTAATCAGCACCAGCGGCGCGCGGCACAGTCGCTCGGCACTGCGGGGCTGAACGCATGATTTTGATCAAGCTTACGATCGAGATCTGCCGGTGTTTCCTCCGCGCAGCTTTCGGAAAAAACGGCGAAGAGGGCGGGCACGCAAATTCAGATGGCCAGACGAAATGAGTTGCGCTTGCTATCTTGTTGAGGTTCGCTTCGTCCAATAGCGCGTCTTTACTCAATGCAAATGATTATTTCGTCCCTGTGGACCTCTTTCCGCTTGCTATTGTGGTTAGCACTTCTGGGCGTATCTGTATCCGCACAAACTTCCAGGGAAGTGGAATGGCCGAATTATGGGAATGATGCAGGCGGGATGCGGTATTCGTCGCTCACTCAGATCAACCGGGAGAATGTGGCGAAGCTGCGGGTGGCTTGGACGTTCCATACGGGCGACATCTCGCAGGGAGATTCAGCCAGACGGCCCAGCGGATTTGAGACGACGCCAATCATGGTCGATGGCACACTCTTTCTCACCACCGCATTCAACCGTGTGATTGCTCTCGATCCGGAAACAGGAAAACAGCGATGGGCTTACGATCCCCACATTGACCAGAGCTGGCAGTCCGGAGACGGACTCACGAATCGCGGCGTTGCTTCCTGGCTCGACCGGAAGCTCCCACCCGGCAAGCCGTGCCGGCGGCGGATCTTCGAAGCCACGATTGACGCGCGGCTCGTCGCCGTCGACGCCACCGACGGCAAACCTTGCGCCGATTTTGGGCACAGTGGCGAGGTGAGCTTGCGGGATATACCGCGGTTCCGGCCGGGGTGGTACCACATGACATCGCCGCCCACGATAGTCGGAGAAGTGGTTATTGTCGGCTCGGCCATTGACGACAACGGTCGAGCGGACATGCCCAGCGGCGTCGTCCGCGGATACGATGTCCGCACCGGAGCATTGCGCTGGACTTGGGATCCGATTGCGCATCGTGAAGCGCCGGCAAACTCCACCTCGTCAGAGTGGCCGACTGGCGCAGCCAACGCATGGTCAATCATGTCCTCCGATCCAGATGCAGGGCTCGTCTTCGTTCCTACGGGCAGTGCCAGCCCCGACTATTACGGGGGATTGCGTCCTGGAGATGACAAGTGGGCAAATTCGGTCGTGGCGCTGCGCGCGTCGGATGGAGAGTTTATTTGGGGATTTCAGCTCGTCCATCACGATCTGTGGGATTACGATACCGCCTCGCCTCCGTTGCTCGTCGATCTTGATCGCGGTGGTAAGAAACTCCCTGCCGTAATTCAGGGCAACAAGACGGGATTGCTGTACGTCCTCGACCGTCGTACCGGAGCCCCGATCTTTCCCGTGATGGAACGCGCCGTTCCGCAAAGCGATGTTCCCGGCGAGATCGCGTCGCCGACCCAACCCTTTCCAGCCACTCTTCCATCATTGTCGCCGCAACATGTGTCCGCAGACGACGCCTGGGGACTCACGCCGGAGGATCGCGAGGCATGCCGCGCGGAACTGGCTGGACTCCGAAACGAAGGCATCTTTACACCGCCTGCCGTACGCGGCTCGTTGGCGATACCGGGAAACATCGGCGGAATGACCTGGAGCGGAGCCGCATTCGATCCACAGCGCGGCCTTCTGGTGACCAACACTAACAACTTTCCCACGAAGGTCAGGCTCATTCCGCGCGCCGACTTCGATTCTGCTCGCAGCAGCGGCGAACGTGGAGAATACGCAACCCAAACCGGCACTCCGTACGGAATGTTTCGCCGTCCCTTGCTCTCCCCGAAGTATCGCCTGCCCTGCGTTCCTCCGCCGTGGGGCATGCTTGCTGCAGTAGACATCGCCGCCGGCAAGATCCGCTGGCAGGTGCCGCTTGGAAGCTTTGACTTGGGAGGACCTCATAAGGGAGTTCCGCCCGGTTCGATCAGCCTCGGTGGCTCCATCGTCACTGCCGCGGGACTGGTGTTTGTGGCCGGAACTCTCGATCCGTTCATTCGCGCCTTCGACATCGAAACCGGCAAGGAACTCTGGAAGGCACAACTGCCGGCCAGCGCCCACGCCATGCCCATGACCTACCAGAGCGCAGGGGGAAGGCAGTTCATCGTGATAGCCGCAGGCGGGCACGCCCACATCGATGAAGAACCAAAGAGCGACGCCGTCGTGGCATTCACGCTGCCGTGAGCGGCTGAAATCTGGTTTTCGCGATAACAGCGTAATTAACAACGTAAATTTCCAAAACCCCGGCGTGCGAACGACGGATAATTCCGCGCAACTTTCTGATGCACAATCCCTTACGGGAATCAGCACATTTTGCACTCGCCTCCGGAACAGCGAAAAACAGCGTAATAACAGCGTAACCAACCATCGCTGTCCGTTGATCTCTGATTCCCATATTAGAACTCAATCCTCGACTTCGAACCCATGCTACGACGAGAAGCTGCTATGTCAAAAAAAATGTTTGCATTCTTTTTCAAATCCGTGGTAGCACGAAAGTGGGATTGAAGTAGGAGCGATGGAGGCAAGGCAGATGGCGGACCACGAAATCGGATGCGGCAAACGTGTAAAGACAAAAGCGGCCGATCCGGCTCTAGACGCGTCCTCGAAAAAGGTCTTCATGCACCCACACACGCGGGCAAGGTACCTCCCAATTCGTCTTACCTCACGGGCTAGGCTCTTTATCTGATGTCCTTGCGGAAGGTTCATGCGGGAACTGCTCACCCGCGCGAAGGATGAAGCGATGTTGTTTTGGGATCACGAAACCGACGATCTGGCCCCGCATAGCCGATTCCATGTCCGACTTTCTCGCCAACTTGCCGAGGACTCCTTCCTAACTACATCAAAGCATGAACAAGAATTTCGAAGAGATATACGAGATTGCAACACTT